>JBDTVB010000353.1:0-3261 GCA_040007415.1 Anaerolineaceae bacterium | reverse complement strand
CGCCGCCGACCGACCCGAACGTGCCGGGCCTGTTCCGCCTTGCCGCGCCCGGCGAGTTTGAATCGGTCTTGCGCGCGGGCGGCTTCGAAGACGTGACCGTTGAGCCAGTGCCCGGAGTGTGGGAGTTCGCCTCCGCTGAAAACTACTGGGAAGTGATGATCCGCCTGGCTGCACCGCTAAAGGCAGCGGCAGCGAACTTGCCCCCGGAGACGCTGACCGCGTTGCGCGAGTCCATCACACAGAGCCTTCGCTCAGCGCACGGCGATGGCGCCGTCCGGCTCACTGCCACGGCCCTTGGAGCAACCGGGCGAAAATAGGCCGGGTGCCGGCGGCTGGCGGTGACTCGGAGGGGGCGCGGCTCCCGGCGCTGCCCTGCGCCGGATTCCTCTACGAGGCGTTGCTGCTGACGTGGGGCCGGGCGGCTCGATCCCAACACGCGACTTTCGGCCCACCAGGAAGAGCCATCTGGCCATCGCACTTCCTCGCTCGCTCGCTGAGCATTGAAAGCCAGCGGTGCGGAGAATCGAGGGGCAGCGGTGTCAGGGACGTACGGGATGGCGACTTCGCCGGTGGAGCACCTGCGCGCCGTCGGAGGGTTTGAGACCACCGTCGGTGTTGAGGATCGAGACTGGTGGGGGCGCGATGGCCATATGGGAGCGGGAGGATGGGTCGGCATGTGGTTCATGATGGCGATCTTCTGGATTGCCGTGATTCTTTTGGCCGTGTGGGCCATACGATCGTGGGGCGGGCAACGGTCTGGACTGGCGGGCAGCAGCACACATCCTTCAGCGCTGGACGTTGCCCGCGAGCGCTACGCAAAGGGCGAGATCACCGACGAAGAGTTCGAGCGAATCAAGGCCGGGTTGCAGCGCTAACGGCAGCCAACAGGCACCTTTGGCCGCACGCGCCGATGTTACTGCTCAGGTACTTCTCTCTTATCCACCGAGCGCCTTGAACAGCCCGGCAGCCCTGCAGCCCCATCGCCAGCCCCCGCCGCTTCAGGCAAAGGCGAAGAGGGGCGGGAACACGACCACCGCGATGGCTGCCCAGGCTGCGTACACGGGAATGTACGCGGTCTGCCAGCGCTCCAGGTCCGAGAATAGGCGCCTTCCGCGAAGGAATGCCAACAGGAGCCACGCCGACCACACCAGGTTGGCGAGCAGCACGACGTTGAGCCCGAGCCCCGCCATGCGGTTAGGGGTCACGCCGAACTCTGTGATACGGCTGAGCATCGCCGCCAGCGCCAGCACGTCGATCACGAGGGCGCTCACCACGAGGACCAGGTGAACCGCGTCCATGAGCGTTGGCCTCGCATCCGAATCACGGGCCGAGAAAGAATAGAGAACCAGGCCGAGTACAAGCACCAGGAGCACATCGAGGAGGATCAGAACATCACGTTCGGCGGCGATGACATTGCCGGTCAGCGCCATGCCCAGGATTGCCGCAACGAGCATGACGGCGAACAACGGGGTGAAGACGCTGGTCAGGACCGGGGCCATATTCTCGATCACGCTCTGCTTGGCCTCGACCAACCAGGCAACCACCACTACCGCGCCCACCGCGCCACACGGCAGCACCCACGATGCGATGATGGGAGCCACGTCAATTCCGATTGCCTCGAAGACCCCCACGGTCAAGGCGCTAAGGACTCCTCCGCCGAGCGCGATAAGCGCGTAGTAGATGAACCACTCACCAGTAAACCGGACGAAGTCCATCCGGGGCGCATCGGCCCGCCAGGCGCCGCCCAGGTACGCCACGCCAGCGACAAGCCACAGGATTATCGGGAGGTGGATGGCCGCAAGCAGTTCCGTGTCGCCGCCTCTCTCGAACGGGAATACGTTAACCAGGATGGCAGCGGCGATGAACGGTACGCCCAACCCGGCGACCACGCGTACCGGCAGGCCGCGCTTCCATGCGAGGAAACCAATGAGAAACGGCAGGGCCAACAGTGCGCTGTTACGCAAGTAGAACGACGCGTCGGCATCGACACTCGCGCCGTCGGACGTTCCCGTGGCAAACGGGTCGATCCCGAACGTAGCGGGGAGCTTGAATGCGACGGCAGCGCCGGTTGCGAAGCAGGCCATGATGAGGAGTCCGGCGTATTCGGAACCCGGCCGCTCGCGAACGCTGCCGCCAGCGAGAACCAGCTGCTTCCACAGCTGGCTGGATCGCTCGCGGGCGAACTCCCTGGACAGCTCGTCGACACCGCCCATGCGCTTGATGGCAACGAGGAAGGACTCGTCCGCGCTCAGGCCGGCCGCTCCGAGCTCCGAGATCTGGCTTCGCAGATGGTCCTCGAGCTCGTCGACGTCAACGTGGTGGACCGTCCTGCGCCGCAGGAGGTAGGCCCGCCATTCGCGGATCTGGGCCTCGATGCTTGGATCGAGCGTTGATTCCATCGACCGTCACCCCTCGACTGTGCTGAGAGCGAAGTTGGCGACCTGGAAAGAATGCCAGGCGTTTTGAAGAGCGCCCGAGACGACCTGCCACTGGCGGCGCTGTTCGGAGAGGGCGACTCGGCCGCCTGGAGTGATGCAGTAGTATCTGCGCCGCCGGCCACCTGGCGGCGAGTCCCACCTCGCCTCGACGTAGCCGAGCCGGTCGAGCCGGTGAAGCAAGGGGTACAGCATGCCGTCGGTCCATTCCATCTCTCCGCCGGACAGGTCATCGATCCGCTTCAGGATGGCGTATCCGTAACTCTCACCCTCGTCGAGGATGGCAAGAACGAGGGGCATAGCCGAAGCGGCGACGAGGTCCTTCGCGATTCGTCCGTCTCTCCTGGCTTGCATAGATCTACTATACATTGCGCTGTTAGGTATCGGTCAACTTATGGCCTGGCGCAACGCACATTGTGCGAAGATCACCGGCCGCGGCTCGGTACCCGCTTGGCCCATCGAACCCGCCCACCGCCCTACCCGGCTACACTGCACCCCAGTGACCGAGCCACTCCCCCCAACCCCGCCGCCCCCGACCGCCGCCGAGTGGGGCAAGCTGCCCGATGGCGCCGAGGAGCGGAAGTTCCTTGCCGGGCCAATGGACCGCACGTCTGAGCTTGGGCGAGCGTTGCGCATCTTCTTCGAGTTCATTCGCGGGTTTCGCAAGCTCCACTTCGTCGGGCCGTGCGTCACCGTGTTTGGGTCGGCGCGGTTCACTGAGGACCACCGCTACTACGCCCTTGCCCGCGAGATCGGCGCGGCGGTGGCGAGGGAAGGCTTCACCGTGATGACCGGCGGCGGCCCGGGGATCATGGAGGCGGCCAAC
>JBDTVB010000352.1:0-3269 GCA_040007415.1 Anaerolineaceae bacterium | reverse complement strand
GTGAGAGCCGGGCGCGACAAAGCGCGGTCCAACCAGGTTGGAGGTTGGGAATGAGAAACGGAATCAGTTAAGTGAAAAGCCGCGCGACCGTGGCGGGGTCAATCGGCTTGGCCACTGGGGCGGGCAGCGTGAGCGCTCGCTGGCGCTCACGCAACGGATTCCGGCACCGCCAGCCACCATCGCACAGCTCGATGCCTAGATTCGCCGTAGACTTCCGCCGTGGCTAAGGAGTCCCCCCGAACCCCGGTGAAGCTACAGCTTCATTCGAAGACCGCAACGCTCTACCGTGGGGACTGCATGGCGTGGCTGGAGAAGCGGGCGGAAAACTCGATTCACGGTGTCGTCACGGATCCGCCCTACGGCCTTGTCGAGTATTCCGAGAAGGAGTTGGGGAAGATGAGAGCGGGTAGCGGGGGCGTGTGGCGCATCCCGCCCGCGTTCGATGGCTACACGCGGTCACCCGTGCCGCGCTTCACGACGCTCCGCCCCGAAGAACTAAAGGCGATGTCCGACTTCTTCATCGAATGGACGAAGGCAATCACCCGCGTTCTGGTCCCCGGTGGTCACGTCTTCATCGCATCCAATGTGCTGCTCTCTCAGATGGTCGCCTGTGCGGTCCGTCGTGGCGGCCTGGAGCGTCGCGGGGAGCTTATCCGGCTCACCATGACCATGAGGGGCGGCGACCGTCCAAAGAACGCCCACGATGAGTTTCCAGACGTGAGCGTCATGCCACGCTCGATGTTCGAACCTTGGCTAATTTTCCGCAAGCCCATCGAGGGGCGCGTACAGGACAACCTTCGCAAGTGGAAGACGGGCGGGCTCCGTCGCGTTTCCAAAGATCAGCCCTTCGGTGACGTGGTGCGCTCAAATCCCACCCGGCCAGAAGAGCGCGCCATCGCGCAGCATCCGAGCCTCAAGCCGCAGGCATTCCTTCGGCAAGTCGTGCGGGCCGTGTTGCCCTTGGGAGAAGGCGTGGTGCTCGACGCGTTCGCAGGATCCGGATCAACCCTCGCGGCTGCGCTCGCGGTGGGGTACGACTCTATCGGGATCGAGTTGGACGACGAGTACGTTTCGGTGGCATCGGAAGCAATCCCGAAGCTCGCTCGGCTGCGCGTAGATCGGCGATTGGAACAGCGTTCGCCCGGTCATACACAGCTCCCGCTATTAGCTTCGCTTTCCCGGACTGGTTGATCGAAGCCGTAGGCGTTCGTCGGCTCGTCGCGCTACGGCCCGCGAAGGTCCAGTCTGAGGCGTCGAGCTTCGCGATCATGACGCGGACAACCTCTGTAGGCCGCCTGTTGTAGATGGGCATCGTCTCGATGTCCACGTCCACCTGAAAGATCAGCAGCCATCCCGTCTCTGGGTTATGACCCTGCCAACCGCTCGCGAATCGGCTCGTCTTCACCTCAACGCCTTCGGTCCCTTGTAGCACGTAGTCGTTCGGATAGAGCGCCCTCGGGACCAGGTCTGGCCGTCCGTTTAGGTGCGTGTTGGCCGCCAGCCCCGGCAACGCCGTAGAGAAGGCGTTTGCCATCGCCCGAACTACGATGTTTGAAAGCAGGCCGGAATAGCCCGCGGGCTGCATCAAGTCTTCAAGGCGCGGGTAGCCATGCTGGATGCTCTCGTGGTTCAGGGCGAACAAGTACGAGTACACGTCGTCGATAGCCAAGACGATGCCGTCAGCGTTCATCCCGTAAGGCATGACCACACTACGGTTCGCGTGCTCTTTTCGCGCTTGCGGCCTGTTGAGATACCGCGCCGGGGTCATTGTGGCCCGAAACCTACACCCTGCCTGCTCAAGCTTGTGCGGCGTGGCGCGGTTGGGTGCCCAGGAAGGCGTCGAGCATGCGGACGACAGCGTCCTGGTGCTCGGCCGGGAGTTTCTCGATGTGGCGGACGCGCTTGAGAAGTCGCTCGTTCTGAGGCCGCGGGGCGGCGGCGGATTTTTGCAAGCCGATCAGTTTGTCGGGCGTCACCCTGAGCGCTTGGGAGAGCTTGAGGATTTGCCCGACACCAACCCCGCGTATTCCACGCTCGATTTGGGAGAGGCTCGTCTGCTGGCTGCCGATCATCCGGGCGAGTTCAACCTGGGTGACGTTGCGCGCCTGTCGGAGCGTTTTGATGCGGCTGCCGATCTCCTTTTTGGAGAGAACAAAGTCTTTCGCTCTAGGCAAGAGTCCTCCTGAATGCCCAGGCAGTATAGGAATGGGTTTGGGGAAGGTGCTCTGATCCATCTTTGACAAAAGAGCATATCTGCTCTACTCTCCCCGCCAATCGAATTGGCCCAAGAAAAATCGGAATGGCTCTTGACAGCTTTTAGGGGGCGTCTATGCACGTAACCAAGGAAGGGATCGACCGGCTGAAGGCTGCGAATCCCCTGGAAGCGGTCCTCTCCGATCGAGGGATTGAGCTTCGGAAGAAGGGCCGGGTGCTGGTGGCTCGGTGTCCGTTCCATGAAGAGAAGACGGCGTCATTCACGGTGACGGCTTCGAAGGGACTCTTTCACTGCTTCGGCTGTGGCGCCCGCGGCGATGTCTTCGGATTCATCACCAAGCGGGACAAGGTGGGATTTCCTCGGGCCATGGAGATTCTGGCCAGGAGGTCGGGTTTGGAACTGAAGGAGCTGATGAAGGAACGACCTGTGAATGGAGAGCGCCACGTCAACGGACTCAACGGTCATGGTCATGAGGTGCCGCAGATCGAGACGGCGGCCGTGGATTCATCGACGACGAGGCGACTGCTCGCCTCTGTTGTTGAGCACTACCACCGGACGTTCTGTGAACGGCCATACGCTCAGGACTACCTGAAGAGCCGTGGGCTCGTTGACTCGGAACTCCTCCGCTCCTGGAAGATCGGCTATGCCGACGGGTCCTTGTTGAAGACCATCCCGAAGAGCGGCGAAGTGCGGGATGGGCTCGTCGCCCTGGGCGTGATCACTGCTGAAGGGCGCGAGCTGATGGGCGGGTGCGTGGTGTTTCCGCTTCCAGATCCGCTCACGGCCGCCTGGGTCAACCTCTACGGCCGCGGCGTGAAGAGCGATCGCCACTGCTACTTGCCGGGGCCGCTGCGTGGCGTCTTCAACTTTCAAGCGGCTCGAACGGCTGAGGAGGTGATCCTCACTGAGTCTGTGATCGACGCGTGCTCCTTCCACCAGGCCGGGGTGAGGAACTCGATTCCTCTTTACGGCATCAACGGCTTTACCGGCGATCACCTGGACCTGTTGAAGCGTGAAGGCGTGAAGCGTGCCGTGCTCGCCCTGGACAACGACG
>JBDTVB010000351.1:0-3275 GCA_040007415.1 Anaerolineaceae bacterium | reverse complement strand
TGTCGCCCTGCTTCAATAGCTTGGCTGCGGTCCGCGTCTTGAAGTCCACATCGTGGTCGTCAATCTTCGGTTTCATCCGCACTTCGCGAAGCTGGACGTTCACCTGATGCTTCTTCGCCTCGCGATCCTTCTTGGACTGCTCGTACTTGAAGCGCCCGAAGTCCATAAGCCGGGCTACCGGGGGCTGCGCCTGGGCAGAGACTTCGACAAGGTCAACGTCGCGCTGCCTTGCCATGGCGATCGCCTCAACGGTGCGCACAACGCCCACCTGACGCCCCTCTTCATCGATGAGGCGCACTTCGGGAACGCGGATACGTTCGTTGATTCGTGGCTCCGGCGGCGCCGGCTTCGGTTGTACCTTTGGTCGTTTCCTCAAACTGCTCCCCGGGAAAAGTCAGACAAGCCCAGAGGATACCAGTCCACCCGCCCGGTGTATATCCGCTTGCCCGCTCCGCCCATACCATAGCCCCTGATGCCCCACATCACACACGCAGTCATCCTTGCCGCTGGTCTGGGTACGCGCATGCTCCCTGCCACCAAATCAATCCCCAAAGAGATGCTGCCCGTTGTCGACAAGCCACTCATTCAATACGCGGTCGAAGAAGCGGTCGCTGCCGGGATCACCGAAGTCATCTTCGTCATCGCCGACGGGAAAGAAGCGATCATCGACCACTTCGGCCACGGTGGTCGCACCGAGCGGATACTGGAGCGGGACGGCCGCGCGGATCTTCTTGGGAACATTCGCGCACCTGCCGATCTGGCGAATTTCCACTACCGTCGTCAGCCTGAACCGCTCGGCATCGCCAACGCAGTGGCCTGCGCCAGGGACCTGCTTGAAGGCACCCCTTTCGTCCTGATCTTCCCCGATGATCTCCTGCTTGCGAAGACGCCCGTCGTAGGTCAACTGGTCGGCGCCTACGACTCAGGCGACGGCAGCATCATTGCCGTTCAACACGTTGCAGACGCCGACGTCCCTCAGTACGGCATCGTGGATCCCGAGGGCGAGGGCAACCCGGTGCGCCTCCGCGGCATCGTCGAGAAGCCCGCCCTCGCAGCCGCGCCTTCACGCCTGGGAGTCGTCGGCCGTTATATCCTCGGGACCACCATCTTCTCGCACATCGACCGTATTCCGCCAGGCAAGAACGGTGAACTCCAACTCACGGACGCACTCGCCAGTCAGATCGCCGCCGGAGAGCCGGTCTCTGCCTTCGCTTACGAAGGGACGCGATACGATACGGGGCGTCCGCTCGGTCTAATCGCCGCCAACATCGGCGCTGCTCTCGCGCGAAGTGACCTACGACAACCGCTCGCGGATTACCTCCGCAGCCTGCTTGAATCGGAGCTTTCCTGAATGCGCCTTCTAGCCATCGGCTACGCCCTGCCCGACGCCGAGATCGACAACTACAGCGTCTTCTCGGCACCGTCCTACTCGGATTACGACGCGCTCTTCATCGACCCTGCGAGCATTACCCACGCGGTGCAACAACTGATCTCCGGGGCCACCGAATTCACTGCGTTCGACGACCGCCCGGTACTCAACGCGCCGAGTTCCGCCTCTGCCGTCAGCGGCGCCGACCAGATCCGTCGACGCGCTGATGAAACGCGCCGACTGCTTGAATCGGGCGGAACCGTGGTCGTCATGGCCCGTCCCAACGCGGTCCAGCCTGGGCTCCTCGGCTTCGAAGGTTGCGACCGCTACAGTTGGTTGCCCGCACCGGGCGGGCTCTCGTGGGGACTTCCGTTCATTCGCCCCGCGGAGGGCAGAACGGTCCGTGTGACCGCTGTTGACCATCCGGCGGCCAGCCTGCTACGCAACTTCCGCGCTGAGGTCGCCTCACGGGCCAGTTTCGACGACCACCAGCCCGAACTGCGCCGCGAAGCCCGCTTTCTCGCCGTCGGGGGTTCCGGCGTGCCGATAGCGGCTGAGTTTCAGATACTGGGCGGTCGCGTTGTGTTTGTCCCAGCCTTCCAGGACGCGGTCGGGCACAACCGCCCGGACCTTGCCCGCGCGATCGTCGAACTGTGCGCTCGCCTCGATGCCCATGGGACGGCCGTTGAGCCTCCGTACTGGTCCCAAACTGTCCCCGTGCCCGGGTTGGAGGAGGTCGAAGCAGAGGTCGCGGAGGCGGACACCGCCGCCTCGCAGGCCAACTCCCACGCTGCTGCCGTTCGTGAACGTCACGATGCACTCGCCCGCCATCGCCGTCTCCTCTACGAAGACGGCACTGTCTTCGCCGGAACGGTGGCCGACTCCCTCCGGCTCCTCGGATTTGCGGTCGAAGGAGGCGCCGGTGAACCAGTGACCGCCACCAGTGAAGCCGCAACCGCGTTTGTCGAAGTCGAAAGCAGCCGGGGGCAGATCCTGGAGTGGCCGTACGTACGTCTCCAGCGGCGCCTCGAAGAGCACTTACTCAAACAGTCCGAACAGCTGAAAGGCATCGTCGTCGTCAACGCCTACCGCGATCTCGCGCTCGACCAGCGTTCGGAACCGTTCACCGAAGCTCTCCGCGTGGCGTGTGAGAACTACCGCTACACTCTCATTACCGCAGAAACGCTGTTCGACCTCGTCAAGCGTGTGCTTGGCGGTGCGGACCAGTCCGTCCTCCTTGCGGTCCGCCGCCGGCTGATGACCGGCGCTGGCTTCCTGACGCTCGATCAAGTCTTAACGGAACAACCCCCGGCTGAAAAGAGCGAGACAATCTTCTAAGCCTCAGGGAACCACAACTCCCAAGAATTACGCTCAAGGAGTGCCAAATGGTCAAAATCATCAAACCCGCCGACCGTGATTGCGGAACCGCCCAAACACCTGGAATGCGCCGCGAGGCCGGCATCTCGGCCGGCACCGCCGGGTCCGAGGGGCTCTGGATGGGCACCGCCGTGAACGACCCTGGCGCGGCGTCCGGCGCCCATCACCACGGGGCTAACGAATCAGGAATCTACATCCTGCGCGGTCGCGTGCGCTTCCGCTGGGGCCCGAACCTGGAACACGTGGCAGACACAGAGCCCGGGGACTTCGTCTTCGTTCCGCCGTTCGAGGTCCACATGGAAGAAAACCTTGATCCCGAAAACGATGCGGAACTCCTCCTCGCCCGCAACAGCCAGGAGGCGATCGTAATCAACGTCCCGGACCCGCGGGTGAGGTGATCCGCGGTCGCCGGCTAAGCGATGGCGATTCGCGAACGCTTAGGTGGCAGCCTCGGGGAACGTCACACAAGTCGTCGTGCTCTCAATCCCCTCCACTGCGCGGATGTGGCGGCTGATCACGGCTGGCACAT
>JBDTVB010000350.1:0-3285 GCA_040007415.1 Anaerolineaceae bacterium | reverse complement strand
AGCTCGTTCCGCACCTTCCCGGATTGCCGGAACCGCCACATCTTTCAAATAGGGAAGTGGGCACACCCAGGAGATCGCACCATCGGCGAGTTCTCCGCAGACTTGGAAACCATTCGTCCGCAGGGCAGACGCCATCACCGTGACACCAGTTGATCCGGACACCTCGTGCCTGAAGCTTGCGAACATCGCCGAGGGGAAGAATGAGGCAGCAGAAGAGCGTGTGTTTGCGACTCCGTACGTCCGTGAACACCACCCGCTCCCAGAAGCTTCCGCGGTGGATACCGCCGTGGATGGCCGTCGGCTTCGCGCGCTCATCGTTCGTGAGCTCGAACAAGCAGCAGCCGCGGGGGACACCCTGCGGACGCAAGAGTCGCTCGTCACCGCAATTCGCAAGGGCCACGAGGCCCGGAATGAATCGGGCACTGCGGTTTCTGCGGACCTCCTCGCGGTCGTTGAGGAGGAGAACTTCCCAGGGGAGGTCCGGATTGCGGAAATGGCCGACGCTCGGCGCGCCTACCAGCTGGAGAGACTCGGGAAAGCCGGAGACCTTATCAGGACCACTGTCAACCGGCGTCTCGAAGGCCAGCGTCATGATCTCTCGGTTGATTGGCGAGCCGAGTTAGATCAATTGCTGCCACACTCCGTCGGCGATGCGGAAGAGGTTGAAAAGGAGGAGCGGGCGCGCGTCGAGAAGGCTGCGGCGCTGGCGGAGCTTGCAGCTGCCCGCCTATCGGTGCTGATTGGACCGGCTGGAACCGGAAAGACCACGTTGCTGTCGGCCCTTTGCCGGCGTCCAGAGATCTACGAAGACCGGATACTCCTTCTTGCTCCCACAGGGAAGGCACGAGTTCGCATCGAGGATGTCCTTAGGAAAGCGGGCACCCAAAACTTTCAAGCTTTCACACTCGCACAGTTCCTTTCCAGGTCGAAGCCGCCGCGGTACGACGGCTCCATTCAGCGCTATCTGCTCACTGGTCAGCCCGGAGAGCAGGCCCCGAAGACTGTCATCGTCGACGAATCGTCCATGCTCACCGAAGAAATGATGGCCGCTCTACTTGAGTCTCTTGCCGGCGTTCAGCGGCTTATCTTCGTTGGAGACCACCACCAGCTGCCGCCCATAGGCGCGGGCCGCCCATTTGCGGACACGGTTGCGAAGCTTAAACCGTCCAACATTGAGTCGGCATTCCCACGCGTCGCGCCGGGCTATGCCGAGCTGACGGTCCCGAGACGCCAGGGCGCAGGCGAACGTGACGACCTTCAGCTCGCGTCGTGGTTCGGCGGGAACGGACTAGATCCCGGAGAAGACCAAGTCTTTGAGATCCTCGCCGGTAAACGAAGCAGTTGGCCGGTGAGCAAGCGGAGAAGCTGACATCGTCGAAGTCAATCGGCAACGCCTTTCAGAACATCGCTCGGGCCCGCGAGAAGTTTGCACAGCTCAGAGTCGATCCGTTCGATGGGTTAAACGGCGACGACTACGAATACCTGCGCCTGAACATCGAGAAGCGACACGTCCTGGGCCACAACCTTGGGCTCGCAGATGAGAGGTACGCCGAGGTCGCAACCGGTGCGCAACCCGGTCGAACTATTGTCCTTTTAGCAGATGAGGTGTTGCGGTTCACACAGCTTGCGGGTGGAATTGTACGGTCGCTAGAGGAACAGGCATTTCCGGGGCCCGCCGAAGCGTAGTGAACCGCTGCCTTTTAGCGATCATCAGTCACATGCCGGCCCGGGCCAGGCTCACTCACTGTTGCCGGGGCGGCATTCGTCCTCTTCGCCGGGCGAGCAATCTTCGGCCTTCTGCGTGCGCTCGCGGGGTGTGGCGGCAAGAGGAAAGTGACCTGCTGCGGATGTCGGCGATGGCGAATTGGCGCCACCGGGACTGGGGCGGCTGGAGCTGGGAGACGTGCCGGGTGCCATCGCGTCGCTGCTCGTGAGGGTGGTTGTCGTCGTAGGCTGTCTGCTGCTGGGACCGCTTGGTCTCCCGCTCTATCTCTACCGTTCGTTCGGTTCCGGGACGCAACTCTTGATAGAGCCGCCGGTTCGTTCGGGGCGTACCACGCGGCCCTGGGCAGGCCCAGGTGCAACGCCTGAAATCGGTGTCCGATGACGACCGGTAAGGGCTATGATGGGCGTCTCCACCAGGAGCGCGCACGATGACCAGTCCAACTTTTCCGGCCCAAGAGTCTGGCGATGAACTTTCCCGGCTCGTGGCCGCTGCCCAGTCGGCCTTTGACGCAAGGCGCTACAGGGAAGCCGAGACCCTGTTCACTGAGGCCGCAGGCATGGCTGAGAAACTTGATGACAGTTCTTGCTCTTAGCCGCGCTACGCGGCGTGGGCCAGAGCCTGAGCCACCTTGGACGCTACGAAGAGGCCATCCCGCACTACGAGCGCGGCCTTGAAATGGCGAGGGCACAGAACGACAAGACCATCGAAGCGCTCTGCGTATTCGGTCTGGCAGATTGCCGGGGGTTTGTCGGTTATGTTGCGATCCCGCCCGGGGGGGGCTGATGGCGGCGCAGTGCCTCAAAAGTAGCGGTTGCCCGGGGTGAGGACGGTGCCTCATATAAGGTGTCACCGACATCCTTCACTCTAACCACGCCGCGGTTTAGCGGAGTCAGGAGAGTAAATGCTTGACGAGAGTCGTTTCTCGGGCCGGCCCATCGCGACGCGTCCGATCCCGACCGCCAGCCCAGCGACAGGAATGGCCATACAAGTGCGCGGCTGAATTCCAACTTATACGTGATCGAAATTTGGCCGATAGGCGGGGCACAGCGGCGGGGTCCTCCAACTAGACTGGCGCCTGGGTCGGAAGGTGGGGAGCACGCATCAGACCCGCTTAGCCCGCGCGAATTCGCACTGTCGCAGTTCGAAGTGGTAGCGACGCGAATTCGCCCTCGCGACTAGGTCCATCATCGACCCCTTGGGGGAATCGTTTAGAGTCCGACGCGCAGCGCTAACAGTGATTCAAAACGACTGCTGTTCGCTCCGGCATGGCATGCAAGTGGAGGGTTTGGCGAAGTGAACGATGTCGAACCTCGAGATCGGGCGGCGCAGTGGTTCCGAAATCGAAGGAAGCTGCTACTCAACGCCGCCGTGCTGATCCTGTTCGCAGCCGTGGTGGCCGTAGCCGTAATAGGTCAGAAGGGCGATGGAACAGACTCAAGCGGACGCCTGCCAACGGTGGAAGCATCGGCCCTCTCACCTGCTCGGAAGGCGACGCAGATATTCGACCGCGGCGGACCGAACGGTGGGATAGCGCTCGGCACGCTACAGTTTTCGGGTAG
>JBDTVB010000349.1:0-3285 GCA_040007415.1 Anaerolineaceae bacterium | reverse complement strand
CAGCACGCCCAGGACGACCGCGACGCCGAACTCCTCGCTCTGGCCCTTCATCTGCCCGCCCGCCACCACGCGAACCTCAGCAACCGTGGCATCGGTGCCGGCGGTAATCCGGTGCTCCATTTTCATCGCTTCGAGAACGATAAGGAGGTCTCCGGTCTTCACCGCTGCGCCTCCCGCGGTGTGCACAGAAACGACCTTCCCGGGCATCGGCGCGGCGTAGCCGCTGGCCGAAGCTTGTCGAGTGATCTCAGGGAATCGCGGTATCTCTCGCAGCACGACCTCGCCGTGGGCGGTCTGCACCCACACCTCGTCGCCACGGAGGAGGACTGAGCCGGTCCGCCTTAGTCCGTCAACCTCGAGAATTGCTTGATCCCCGGTAACGGCGAACGAGCGAACCAGGGGGCTTTCCTCGCCTAGCCTGCACGTCAGGGTCCCGTCGCGGTCCCGGGCGTACCCAACTGCAAACTCGTCGCCTCGGAAAGCGTAACGGACCGTTTGGAGCGACGAACGATTGTTTCGCCAGCCCGTCTGAACCTGGTCAAGCACCTGGCGCTCGCCGTTTCTGGCCTGACTCGCTGTGAGGGCTGCCGCGAACAGCGCGAAGGTCAGTTCGCCTTCTTCGAGCTCTCTTCGGCGGCCTGGTTCGTGTCGGTCGATGAATTCCGTCGTGGTGTCTCCAGCCAAGAATGCTGGATGGCGAAGGGTGTTCACGAGAAAGTCGCGGTTCGTCACTAACCCGCTGACCCGCAATTGAGCGAGCGCGGACGCGAGGCGCATCGCCGCTTCCTCGCGTGTCGGCGCGTGCGCTATCAGCTTCGCAAGCATCGGGTCGAAATAGATCGAGATCACCGACCCGCTCTCGACTCCAGAATCCACTCGCACAGGCGTCAATTGGTTCGGTTCGAAGCAGGCGATCGTGCCAGAGACCGGAAAGAAGTTCTTCTCCGGGTCCTCCGCGTAGAGGCGTGCCTCGATCGCGTGGCCGCTGATTCGAAGACCATCCTGGGCGAAAGACAGCGGGTGACCTTCGGCGACGCGGATCTGTTCGCGGACCAGATCGAGGCCGGTGATTGCCTCGGTGACGGGATGCTCGACCTGGAGGCGGGTATTCATTTCGAGGAAGTAGAACGTACCGTCGGCGTCGAGGAGGAACTCAACCGTTCCAGCCTTGTCGTAGCCGATCGCAAACGCCGCTGCCACCGCGGCTTCGCCCATCCGGCGCCTCAAATCCGCGTCCACCGCGGGTGAGGGAGCCTCTTCTACGACCTTCTGGTGGCGCCGCTGGATGCAGCATTCGCGTTCGAAGCAGTGGGCCACGTTCCCGTGTTTGTCGCCGAAGACCTGTACCTCTACGTGGCGCGAAGATCGCAGATAGCGTTCGAGGAAGACTGTGTCGTTCCCGAAGGCGCTCTTTGCTTCCCGGCGAGCACTGGACACGGCGGCCGTCAGTTCGGACTCATCGGCGACAACGCGCATCCCGCGACCACCGCCCCCGCCGGACGCCTTGACGAGCACTGGATAGCCGATCTCTTTGGCTCTGGCGGCGAGGTCGTTGGCGGAGAGCCCGGAGGCGTCCACGCTTGGGAGCATCGGCACCCCAGCCAGGACCAGCCGTGCCTTCGCCGAGAGCTTGTCCCCCATTGCGGCGATGGCGTCTGCGTGTGGCCCAACCCACGTCAATCTAGCCGCGATAACGGATCGAGCGAAGTCGGCGTTCTCCGAAAGGAAGCCGTAGCCAGGGTGAATCGCGTCAGCGCCAGCCTTTTTCGCCGCGGCGATCAGTTTCGAACTATCGAGATAGGTCTCCGCGCTCGTGGTACCACCGAGCGCGATCGCTACGTCCGCTTCGCGCACAAACGGGGCGTGGACATCGGGCTCCGCGTAGACAGCGACGGTGGAGATTCCCATTTCGCGACAGGTGCGAAACACCCGCCGGGCGATTTCGCCGCGGTTCGCCACCAGTAGACGGCGTATTGGTTGCATTTGCATCACATCCGAAAGACGCCGAAGCGGTCGGTGCCGCGGACGACGTTGGAGTGGCAGGCGGAAAGGGTGATAGCGAGCACCGTGCGAGTGTCGCGAGGGTCGATCAGGCCGTCATCGGCGACGCGGCCGGTGGCGTAGAGGGCGAGAGACTCGCGTTCGGCGCGGTCCTCCACCGCCGCGTTGAGCTTGGCATCTTCCCCTTCATCGAACTCTCGGCCCGAGGAGCGGGCCTGGCCGCGGCGAACGAGCGACATTACGCCCGCAAGCTGCTTCGGGCCCATGATCGAGATCTTCGCCGTCGGCCAGCTGAAGACGAACCGCGTGTCGAACGCCTTTCCGCTCATGCCGTAGTTCCCGGCGCCGTAGCTTGCGCCGACGATGATAGTGATATGCGGCACCTTGGAGTTCGAGATCGCGTTGATCATCTTCGAACCGTTTTTCACGATTCCGCCGTGCTCGTAGACCTTGCCGACCATGTAGCCGGTGATGTTCTGAAAGAAGATGATCGGCACGTCAGTCTGGTTGCAGAGCTGAATGAACTGCGCAGCCTTCTCCGATGAGTCCGAGAATAAGACCCCGTTGTTGCCGATGATGCCCACGGGAAAGCCGTGAATCGAAGCCCAGCCTGTCACCAGTGTTGTGCCGTAGAGCGGCTTGAACTCCTCAAAGCGCGAGCCATCCGTGATTCGGCCGATCACTTCGCGGATGTCCATCGGGCGCTTCAGGTCTACCGGCAGGAGACCGAGCAACTCCTCGGAGCTGAACGTTGGTTCGTCCGCTGGTAGGGACGGACCTGGACCCAGCTTCCGCCAGTTGAGGTGACGGATGACGCTGCGCGCCATGCGGATGGCTTCGACCTCGTCATCGGCGAGGTAGTCCGCGAGGCCGGAAGTGGTGGCGTGCATGGCCGCACCGCCAAGTTCCTCATCGTCGGAGTCTTCGCCGGTGGCCATCTTGACGAGTGGTGGCCCACCGAGGAACACCTTCGAGCGGCCGCGGATGAAGATGTTGTAGTCCGACATGCCCGGCTGGTAGGCCCCGCCGGCAGTGGAGCTGCCGAAGACGATGGAGACGGACGGGATGCGCTCGGCCGAGAGCTCCGTGATGTCGTGGAAGAGGCGGCCGGATTCGGCGAAGTGGCTGAGGTTGCGCCGCATCTCGGCGTCCGGGTCATCGGTGCCGCGCCGCAGGTCGCCGCCTGCGGACTCGACGAACTGGATGTAGGGCAGGCGGTTCAACCGGGCGATTTCGAGCGCGCGGTCGATCTTCTTGCCGGAGATGGCGGTGATCGCACCGCCC
>JBDTVB010000348.1:0-3289 GCA_040007415.1 Anaerolineaceae bacterium | reverse complement strand
AGCGCCGCTGTTCGGCGCACCCGCGACGAGACGGGCTGCCTCAGTCAGCAGTTCCCGCGCGAGAGCAAAGTTCCCAAGACTGATGTGACAAGCGGCGCGGAACACAAGCTGCTGCGCCGCTTCATCGAGCATCCCCATCCGAAGCGATGCTGCCGCTCGCTCCGCGAGGACGCCCTCCGCTTCGCGAAATTCGCCCGCCTGGAAAACCGCCCAGGTCGACCAAAGAGGGTACGTCCGCGGCCAGGCGAGCACTTCTGCTCTTGAACCGTAGGTTCGCATGGCGGAGCGGTGGATCGTCGTGTCGTCAAGATTCGGCAAGGCGTCCCATGCACGGAACAGTTCGACTTTTTCAGGTGGGCCAAGCGTGAGGCCGACGTAATCGGGCGATGACTCCTCGGCGTCCCGGAGCAGGAGCAGGCGAAACCAAACGCTCGGCCGATTGTCCAGGCCGAGAAGGTGCGGCTCGGCAAAGTGGGCGAGCTCAAAGCCCTCCCATTCGTACCCGGTCCCCACCAGCGCACGGTGGCCCAACATCAGGTATTCGAGGCCTTCTGCGGCCCGCCCCTGCGCAAAAAGGGTGGTCGCCCAGACCTTCATCGCGGCGATCGCATCGTCACAGCGCTGAAGACACGGCAACGCGAGGCCGAGGCGTCCGGTCGTTTCGTCTCGGCGCCCGTCACCGGGAGGCATCAGCTCAACAGCGGCTTCGCAGAGAGCGACCACCTTTTCCCAGGCGTAGGCGGCCGCTGCTTCATCGGCGGCCCGCAGCGCCCATGCCACGCCCGCTTCAGAGCCGGGAAGCGCGGCACTGCGCTGGTACTGATAGGCAACCTCGGCCGCCGGGGCCTGGAGACGTGATTCGAGCGCAGTCGCAATGCGACGATGGAGCCGTACCTGGCGGCTCGGGTTCAGTTCGCTGTAGAGCGTGTGCGCGATGAGCGCATGGGTGAATTCAAAGGTATCCGCGGTCCCAGATGCCTGGATCAGCTGGGCGCGGATAGCCGCGTCAATCGCAGCGAGCGCTGGCCCTTCCTCCACTTCGGCTGCTTCAGCGGCGATATCAAACCGAAACGGGCCGTTGAATGCCGACGCTGCAGAGAGCAGCCGATTACCATCGTCGCTAAGGCGAGAGAGGCGCCGACCGATCACCTGCCGGACAGTCTCTGGAATGGCGAGACCGCTCACCGCCGAGGACTGTTCTCCGCGCTTTGAGACCGTGCCGTCCTCGATGAGGTGCAGGACCATCTCACGGACGAAGAGAGGATTGCCGCCGGTCTCAACGAAAATTGCGTCCACGAGCTCGTCCGCAACTTCGTAACCAGCGATGGATTCCAGCATTTCTCCAACCTCAGCACCGTCAAGTCCACCGAGAGAGATACGCTCGTAGCCCGCCCCTCCGCGGAGGTCAGCCAAGGCGTCTCCCAACGGGTGGGAGCGGTCGAGCTCGGCATGACGATAGCTGCCGAGCAGACAGATACGGCTCTCGGTGAGGAAGCGGGAGACGTAACGAAGCATGTTCAGCGTACCTGCATCTGCCCAATGCAGGTCGTCGATAACGAATAGCATCGGCCGACGGTTGGAGGTGGCCCGCAAGATCTGCAGTACGGCATCGAGGATGCGGAACTGCTCCTCTTTCGGTCCCAGTGGAGCTGGCTCTGGCAGATCTGGCAGGCGCTCGCGAACTACGGGTGCGATTCGTCCAAGCGGTGCGCCACCAAACCCCAGGTCTGTCCGTAACTCCCTCAGATCCGCCTGCTTGACCAATGAGGCCAGCGCTTCTGCGAACGGGACATAAGGTGGCGCCCAGTCGCCCTCGTAGCACCGGCCCCGGAGGACCGTAAATCCGGCAGCGTGGGCTTGACGTGCCGACTCTTCGATTAAGCGCGTCTTCCCGATGCCGGGTTCGCCTTCGATCATCGTGAGGCTGCCACGGCCGCCACCCGCTTCTCTCAGAAACCCCGCGAGGCGCTGAAGTTCAGTAGGCCTCCCGATGAACCGACCAGCCGAAAACGATGCATTCGGAGCCCCTGGTGGTCCCAATGCGTGCGGAACATCCGGCAGGTACTTCCACCCGAACGCCGCCGCCTCGGTCCGATTGTTGCATCCGAGTTTCGCAAGGATGTTGTGCACATGCCGATCCGCTGTCCCCAGGCTGATCACCAGCCGCTCGCTGATGCCTCGGTTGGTGAGGCCCGCAGCTACCAGCGCGAGCACTTCACGCTGTCTCGCCGACAGAGCCTTTGCGCCGATAGCCGACTTTGGGGCGCAGTCATCTCGCGGATCCCGGCCTGATGGTGTGCTTTCCATGTCGTCTCGCGGGCGAGTATATGCCACAGTGCAAACCGACGCATGTAGAATTCCATGGATCTTGCACATACACGCCCCGACTGATCCGGAGGGGCAGAAATCCACGATCTCGGCGATGGCAGCCTGCTGTGGGCCGCGGACACTCCCTTCGACCGGCGAAACATCGCCCGCCATTGAAGGGAGTCAAACCATGAACACCAAGACATCTTCGGCCGCCTCGACAAGTAATCACAAAGGCACGGGGCATTCTATTCAGCGCGCTTGGACGTTCGCAGCGTGCGCCGCGCTCGTAGGAGCGCTGGCTCTGGTTCTCTTCGCTCGTGGGGGTGACGGCGGGACGGCGTCAACCACCCGACCATCCAACGAGTACGCCTCGAACGCGCCCGCTGAGCCGGTGACCGCTTTCAGCGCTGCGACTGACCATACCGTCATCTTGGCAGCCGATGCCGCGGATGCAGCCCCTCTTCTGGCCGCCCTGGCTGATCGGGACTGGCTGGTGCTGCCAGCCGCACCAGCGAGTGTGGTTGATGTGGTGGTCGCGAAAGGAGAAGACGAGTTGCGATTGCAGGCAGCGTTCGCAGGAAGCAATAGCCTCCTCGCTGCTACCGGACGCCAAGCCGCGTTGTTCGATGCTCGAAATGAGTAGAGTGAAGCCACTGATTGCTCGCCTTTTGACCGTGACCGTCCGCGGAGCCTCGCCCGGGCGCTGGAATTTCAGCACGACACTGGAGCCTTAAACTCCCCGCGAGCGCCCCACGCGAGCATCATCGTAGAACGGCAGGCCATCGACTTCGAGGAGCAGGTCGTGTGGCCGAAGCCCGGCCTCGGCGGCAGCACTGTTTGGCCAGACGACGATGACGGATCCCGTGCGCGTCTCCAGCAGGGGTAATACGGTCGCGCCGATGCCCACATAATTTGCACCGGCGGCCCTCATCGTCTCGTCGGCGATCACATCGGCCGGGCCCATTTATGCGGAGTGGTC
>JBDTVB010000347.1:0-3291 GCA_040007415.1 Anaerolineaceae bacterium | reverse complement strand
CCGTCCTCGTTGGGTGTGGCCCGGCTGCGACCGGCGCCGACGTCGGAACCGGCGTCCGGCTCGGTGAGGACCATGGTGGCCGCCCACTCGCGCTCCAGCATGATCTCGGCGATCCGCCGGTCGCGTTCGTTGCCGGCGCGGTGCACGACCGCCGCGAACGCGGGCCCGCAGCCGTACATCCAGACCGGCGCGTTGGAGCCGAGGACCAGCTCGGCGACGGCCCAGTTCAGGCTGGAGGGAGCAGGCGTGCCGCCGAGTGCCTCCGGGATCTGCAGGCGCCAGTACTCAGAGTCCAGGTGAACAACCGGGAGCCCGGTGAGTTCGCCCAGCCAGCGGGCGAGGGTCGATTTGCCTGCACCGCCGGGGCCGATAATCGCGACTCGTTCCACCGGCGTAGTCTCGGGCCAGCCCGAAACAGGGGCAATCCAAGTCCGGCTTCCAGTCCTATCCCTGCGCGAATGGCATGAGCGAAGGGCGCGAATCCGCTTGTGAGCCGGTTCCGCTGCGTGCGAAGCTGTACACGTTCAACATCCCGGACAACGGGCCGGGAGGAGGTACCACCGTGAAGATGCAGTCGGTTCTGGCGGCGAAGGGACGCCGGGTAGTGACGGTTAGCCCGCAGGCACCGATTGATGACGCCTTGAAGTTGCTCGCGGAGCACAACATCGGGGCGCTGGTCGCCATCGATGCGAGCCGCAAGCTCGTTGGCATGCTTTCCGAGCGCGACATCATTCGCAGCCTTGCCGCTGGCCGCGGGGTGCGGGAAAGGACCGTCGGCGAATTGATGACGAGGGATGTTGTCACGGGTTCTCCGGACGATGACATCGAAGCCGTCCTTCAGATGATGACGTCCCGCCGCTTTCGTCACCTGCCGATCGTGGATGACGGGGCGCTCATTGGGGTGGTCTCACTGGGCGACCTGGTAAAGGCGCAGTTGAATGACTATCGGGGTGCGGTCGATACACTCGAGACGCGGCTGATGACGTCCTGACGGACGTGGCTGGATTCGTACGGCTGGTGGGAGAGCGCTCCCCCGGAACGCGAGGAGCGAATGGCTAATCCCGGCATCGCTGAAGAGCCACTGCGTGTTGCCATCGTCGGCGCTGGCCCATCGGCCTTCTACGCCGCGGACCATCTGCTCAAGCAGCCAGGGCTGCATGTAGAGGTCGACATGTTCGACCGCCTGCCAACGCCCTACGGCCTCGTCCGATTTGGTGTCGCGCCAGACCACCAGAAGATCAAGACGGTCACACGCAGCTTCGCGGAGATTGCTGCCAATCCCCACTTTCGCTTCTACGGCTGTGTAGAGTTTGGCCGCGACATCACGCTTGAGGAGATTCGCGCGCACTATCACCAGGTGCTGTTCGCAACGGGGGCGCAGACCGACCGTCGAATGGGGATCCCGGGTGAAGACCTTCACGGCAGTCATCCTGCGACCAGCTTCGTAGCCTGGTACAACGGCCATCCGGACTACCGTGATTGCCAGTTCGACCTATCGCAAGAGCGGGCGGTGGTGGTCGGGGTTGGGAACGTTGCGATCGATGTCGCTCGTATCCTCTGCCTGACACCCGACGAGCTGGTGGCGAGCGACATGGCCCCGCACGCGGTGGAAGCGCTCTCGCGGAGCCGGATTCGCGAGGTCCATGTTCTTGGGCGGCGCGGGCCCGCACAGGCCGCCTTCACCACTCCCGAGATCAAGGAGTTCGGCGCGCTGAGCGACGTGGATGTCATCGTGCGCCCTGAGGAGGCTGCGCTCGACCCGCTCAGCCAGGCGTTCGTCGAGGGCGCCAACGACCGCGCCCTGAGCCGCAAGATCGAATTGATCCAGGGGTACGCTGCGGGAACACCCTCCGGTCGGTCGCGCCGAGCCTTCTTCCGCTTCCTCGTCTCTCCTGTGGAACTGCTGGACAACGGCGGGGGGACGGTCGCTGGAGTGCGCATTGTACGGAACGTGCTCAAGGGCTCCGGCAGCGGTTCGCTGTCCGCCGAGCCGACAGGGGAGTTCGAGACGATCGCTGCCGGGCTCGTGTTTCGTTCGGTGGGATATCGCGGCGTCGCCCTCCCGGGCGTCCCATTCCACGACCGCTGGGGCGTCATCCTGAACGAACACGGACGCGTGTTGGATCCGGACTCGCAAACGCCGATCACGGGCGAGTACGTGACGGGCTGGATCAAGCGCGGCCCCTCGGGCGTGATCGGCACGAACAAACCGGATTCCGTGGAGACTGTTACGGCGATGCTGGAAGATGCGGCCGCCGCGCGCACGTTCGCTCCTGCCGCGCCTGGGGTGGCGGCTGCTGAGACCATGCTCCACTCCCAGCAGCCCCATTACCTCACTTTCGAAGACTGGCGGCAGTTGGACGCCCTTGAACTGGAGGCGGGTGCGCGCTGCGGCCGGCCGCGCGTGAAGTTCACGTCCGTCGACGAGATGTTGGCTGCGCTAGGGCGCTGAAGGCGGTCTGCTGGCCCGCTGATCCTGCACGGATTCCGCGCCACCGGGCGTGGAAGATCGCGCTGAGCGGCCCCGCTGGTACACTCACCCGGAGGGAGCTCGGCGCCACCGAGAACTTCATTGGCGTCTCGCCCACGTAGTCGCCATCGAGCTGTACGGCGAGTCCGGGCGTCTCGATCCGTACCTCGGCCGTGCGGCCTTCGATGATGTGGCGGTCGTTGTGGGCGCGGCTGACGGCCACGCGCGCTCCCAGCCGCAAGCAATCTGCAAGCGTGGGCGGACAGAGCGCAAGTAGGTCCAACAACCCGTCGTCTATCGTGGCGTCAGGAGTCAGTTGGACCTTCCCGCCATAGAGGCGGGTATTGCCCAAGACCATCCAGGCGAGTGGTTTTTCGAAAAGTTCACCGCCGCTCCGCCAGGTGACGAGGCGAGGGCGGAGACGCGGCGCCAGCCACGCCGCCTCCACCATGTAGGCAAGGTCTCCCAGCGCGCGTTTCATGTGGTTCGAGACCCGGTGCGCGATCTGCGCATCCCAGCCGATGCCGGCCATCAGCAAGAAGCAGCGTCCGTCCGCGAGCCCGAGGTCGATGGAGACGATCTGCCCACTGATGTGAGCGTCAAGCGCGGCCCGCAGGCGCTTCGGGATGCCAGCTTCGGTTGCCCAGATATTCACGGTGCCAGCTGGGATAGCAGCGAGGGCGGTTGGTGAGCCACGCAGGCCGGCCGCAGCATCCCGGACGGTGCCGTCGCCACCAAGCGTGAACAGCAGGTCATCACCGCGATCGGCCGACTCTCGCGCGGCCCGGCTGGCGTCCTCTGGTGACGAAGGAACAACAAGA
>JBDTVB010000346.1:0-3292 GCA_040007415.1 Anaerolineaceae bacterium | reverse complement strand
TCGAACGCAGTCTCCAGGTTTCGCGTGTCGTTCAGCGCGTCGAAGATTCGGAAGATGTCCATGCCGTTCTGCACCGAACGGTCACAGAACGCCCGCACAACGTCGTCCGCATAGTGGCGGTAGCCAACGGCGTTCTGGCCACGGAGCAACATCTGCGTTGGAGTGTGCTTCAGTCGCGCTTTGATCTCGCGCAGCCGCAACCAGGGGTCTTCCTTCAGAAAGCGCATGCATGTGTCGAACGTCGCGCCGCCCCAGCATTCAATGCTGTGGTAGCCGATCGCGTCCATGCGTTCGAGCGCCGGGATCATGTCCTCGGTGCGCATGCGTGTCGCCAGAAGCGACTGATGGCCATCGCGGATGGCCGTCTCCATGATGCCGGTCTTCGTCATCAGTACGTCCGTGAGTTGTGATTCGGAAACAGCGGAGGGGTAGCCCAGCGCGTCCTTCACACTACCAAAGGCAGTCCCCTAGAGCGAACCAGCGAAACTGACCGGCGCTCGCCGTCACTGCGCGGCTGCGCCAGGATACCGCGCTACTCGCACATCCGGCCGCGCTGAGTACAGCATCAATCCGCCCACCGCCCGAAAACGTACGCCAGTAGAGTTAGAGTACGGCGTCAAAGGGGTAGAACATGAACGTGGGTAGCAGACTATTGGTAGGCGTCACACTCGCGGGCGCCCTGGCTTCGGCCGCTTGCGGGGGAGGTAGCGCCAGTGCACCGGCCACCCGCGCCGCCCGCGAGACGGCGCCTCCGGGCCTAACCTCGCAGAACACTCCGGCGCCCGCGACACCAACTCAGGCAGCGACGCCTTCAGCCGCGGCATCCGTCGTCGTCACCGCCACAAATCCTCCTCCCTCTCCAGCGGCCACAACTCCCCCGGCGACAACCGCGCCAGCGCCAACGACAGCGCCGCCGGCCCCTGCCGTCACCTCCATCACGGTCACCGCAGAAAACTTGAAATTCGACCGCACGGTCATTCGTGTGAAAGCAGGAACCACCTTCACCGCCACCTTCATCAACAAGGATGCCGGTGTTGCCCACAATCTCACTTTCTCGCTCCCGGACCTCGGCCACCCCACCTGCACTGGCCCCTGCACCACGTCACAGACGTTTACGCCGGCGACCCCCGGCACCTTCTCGTTCTTCTGCACGCTCCACGCCGAGATGTTCGGTGATTTCATCGTCGATTGAGGACTCGGCGGGGGAATTCGCGCGCGCCCGGTTTCGGCACCGGCCGCGCGACCTGTAGGCTTCGCTCAACCGATCCCCGAGGGAAGCGATGCCCCGAATCGACGCCCATGTCCACGCATTCCCCGACCGTCTCGCGCTCGCCGTGCGAACGAGAATGGGCGCGAATGGCGGCCTCTCAGGAGGCGCCCTCCTCGCCGATGTTGCCGGCCTCGTCCGCTCCGCTGGCTTCGATTCCGCCTGGGTCCTGCCTTACGCCCACCGCGCTGGAGTCGCCGAAACCGCCAACGAGTGGTCTGCCCACAAGGCAAGCGCCTACCAATGGCTCGTCCCAGGCGCTACCTTCCACCCGGCAGATGACGCCCTGCCCCGGCTCGTAGAGCGGGCACTCGTCGAACTACGGTTGCGCGTCGTCAAGTTGCACTGCTCCGTCGGCCAGTTCTCGCCCGCCGACCCGCGCCTGGAGCCGCTCTGGCGCACTGCCGCCAAGATGCGCGTTCCAGTAGTAGTCCACGCCGGCCAGGCCTCACCCGGCGATACGAACGGGTCAGAGGTTGCAGAACTTGAACCCGTCCTCGCCGCGCACGCGGACCTGCGTATCGTCCTCGCCCACGCCGGCCACCCTGCGACCGCCTCAACGTTCGTTCTTATGTCGCGCTACGAAAACCTCTACGCCGACCTCACTCCTGTCTGGGACCGCCCGGTGGCCATCGCAGCCGCTGATCTTCATCGTTTCCCCGGGCGCTTCCTCTTCGGCAGCGACGCCCCAAACAACCCGCTCCCGCCCCAAGACCTCGCGCTGAGGTTCGAAGAGATGGCACTCAGCGAAACCGCTTTCGCGTTGCTGATGGGAGGAGCCGCGGCCGCCCTGCTCGAATAGACCACGTCACTCAAAGGATCTTCGGCAGCACCTTCTCGGTGAACAGCACAAACGTCTCGTGGCTCAACGGGTTTGCGAGCAAATAGTCCAGCGGCATCTCGTCTTTCAACTGCAGTAACTGGTCGACAACCCGCTCTGGCGACCCGTGAATGACCACATTGTTTACGTACCGTTCCACCGGGTCCTCGCCTTCCTCCATCTCACCGCCCGCGTACTTCGTCCCCTTCGGCTTGATGTAGGACCCAACCGTCCAGGCGGCCCCCGCCCGCGCAACCTCTTTCGCCTCAGCGTCAGTCGCCGCAATCGCCAGCAACCGGCCTGTGGGGATCTCGCGCCCCGCCATCGAATGACCGTTCGCCTCCAGAATCTCGCGGTAGAGCTTGCGTTTGCCGGCGATATCCGCATGCGTCGAATGGGGGTCCATCAAGATCGTAAACCCGTCTGCCGCCGCCCGCTTGACGCTCTCCGGGGACGTCGCCGCCAGCCACACCGGCGGGCGAGGTTGTTGCAGCGGCTTCGGCAGCACGTCCACGTTTTCGAACTGCCAGTTCTTTCCCTGGTGCGAAACCGGCCCGTCCTCCCACGCCTTGAGCACGATGTCCACACACTCCCGGTACCGGTCGGCGCTGTCATCCGGGTTCACGCCGAACGTCCGCATCTCGGTTGGATCGAACCCACGCCCGGCGCCCCAGTTCAACCGCCCACCCGAAAGAACATCGAGCAGTGCCAACTCCTCCGCCAGCCGCAGCGGCTGGTAGAACCCCGCCAGCGTGACCGCTGTCCCGATGCGCAGGTTCTTCGTCAACGCCGCCACGTGCGTCCCCATCAACGTCACCGATGGGCAAACGCTATACGTGCTGAAGTGGTGCTCCGCCAACCAGACAGCGTCGTACCCACCCTCGTCCATAATTGCAATCCGCTCGAACGCCCGCTCGTAAACCGTCGTCAACGGAACCCTTCGGCTCCATGAAAAGAACTGCAGGACACCAACCTTCATCAATCCGAACCCTCGCTGCTCCAGACAATACCCGCTCCCACGCCAATCGTCCGTATCAACCGTTGACTGGTTCGCCGCCCGGCGTTCGCGCGCCGCGAACTCCGAAACTGGCTTCGATAGAGCTTCATTAGATGCTTCACCGCGTTCGAGAGTGGGCCCGCCGACTCACTCCTCGTCAGTCTCGGTGGCGCCCTGCAGGCCCTTCTTCGCCGGGATCTCTTTCGCC
>JBDTVB010000345.1:0-3297 GCA_040007415.1 Anaerolineaceae bacterium | reverse complement strand
AGTGGCGCCCAGGTCGAATCTGCTTACTGAACGACCTTCGGCCTGGTGTCCTCCTTGAGAGGCTCGGAAACAAGCGCTGGTGGCTTCCAGGTCATCGTCCGGCCGTCCTTGGCCGTGATGACGATCTTGTAATCGACAGAGCCGAGCGGGAAATCGAGTGGGATATCCCAGTTCGAACTGAACATGAACGGAGCGCCAGGGACCTGGCCGCCGCCGCGCTGCCCGAAGCGTCCGGTTGACTCGTCGCCGTTTGGCAAGACAACCTTCACCACGGACCCGTCCTTGTCGTTCAGCCGGATGCCGGTGCTCAGGTCAACAATGTCATAGCGGAACACGATTCGCTGGCCGCGGGCAAACGCCCCGCTGGGAGTGCACGCGATGCTTGAAGCGACCTCGTACTTGCTCGTGGTGGTGGTCGCCAGGGTCTCTGCATAGACGTAGAACTCTCCCGCCTTCGTGTAGGTGGAGGGGGGTGGCGTTTCCCTGGGCGCTGCTGTCGGCGCAACCGCTCCGGCCGGGAGCGGAGTGGCGGTTGGTGCAGCGGCTTTTTTGACCGCACCGATCAGGACGGTGACAGCGTTGGTGCTCGCCGAGGGGCTGGCTGCAGGGGTGGTGCTGGCGGCGGTTTTGGGTGCATTTGCGAGCTGTTGCTGGAGCTGCTGGTTCTGGTTCTGCTGGTCCTTCAGCTGTTGCTGCACCTTGTCTAAGTCGCCCTGCGAAACATCGCTGCCGGAGCAAGCGGTTGTCACCAACAACGCCGCTCCCAGGGCGACCGATGTACACAGGGTCAGGATTGTTCGTCGCGTGCGCATAGCGCTATCTCCTTGGTACTCCGGGGTGAATGGATTAATGGGGGCATATTTCCTCATGGCTATTTTGATTGGCTTCCCTCCGAACGCACGCGGGAGACGCCCCAGGCCTGGAAGAGCATGAACGCGAACGCCAGCCAGACGCTGCCGATGACAGCCACCAGGACAAACGGCGCGAACCCTTTTATTCCATGCAGACCGTCATCCGTGACGAACGCCGGAATCGGCTCGAACTGCGGGCTGCCGGCCAAATTGAACGTCTGCTCGGTCTTGGCGAAGACGCCGCCCCCCTCAAATCGCAGAATGATCTCTCCGCCGTCCGAATTCGTGGGGCGGTAAGTGGCATAGACATTTCCGCCCGCGTCGGTCTTCCCGGCAGCGATTGCCACGTCGCCGTGTCGTCCAAGGAACTGACGGTGCGCGAAGAAAAGGACTTCGGCTTTCGGGATGGGCTTGCCGTCTTTGTCCTGAAGGGTCGCGGAGATGCTGACGCTATTCCCGTTGATAGCGACTCCCGCCACCGGGTCGATTACGATCTTGGAAGCCTGGAAGGAAGCTGCTGAGGCTCCCGTCCCAGCGGATCCTCCGCTGCCTGCCACGACCTTTATCGTTCCGTGTTGAAAGGCATCATGCGTGTCGCACTCGAAGTCGCATTTGAAGTTAAAACTGCCCGCCTTGTCGGCGATGAACTTCAGCACGGTTTGTTTGTTGACGCTGTTAATCTTGTCTGACTCAAGCTTGTAGTCCGGGATGACGATGATGTGCTCGTCATTCGGGTGGTTTGGGTTGTCCCAGACGAACGTGAGTTCGACAAGCGCGCCCTGGGGCACCTCGATGGTGTCCGGAACCCATCCAGTATCGGTGACCCTCACCGTGAGCTTCACCGTGGCGTCGTCGGCCCGTGCCGCGGGGATGCCGCCGAACAAGAGCAATGTTGTGAGGGTGAGGGTGAGAACGGCGGAAACAAGAGCCAGGCGCCGGGACAAGGTCTTCATCATCGGCCTCCCTGGGGCTGCGGAACCATCACACCCGGCGGGATGGGTTGGGGTTCTGCCTGCTCAGCGGCTGGCTCCCAGCCTTCGGCCATCTCGGAAATCGAAATGATCGGGAAGAACTTCGCGAAAATGGCGATGATCAGTCCGAACCCGGCGAGGGAGGCCACGCTGATGAGAATCTCCGCTATGGTGGGCGTATAAACGCCCCACGAGTAGGGCATAAGCGGCAGGCTGAGCGTGGGAACAACGATGACGAACCGCTTGATCCACATGCCGATGTTCACAGCAATCGAGGCGACGAAGAGGATCTCGATCGTTCGGGTCTTCGGCACGCCGGCGATCAGGATCGGCAAGATCTGACCTCCGAGGAAGCCTCCCCAGACGAGCATCGAGTAACGCCCGGCGAAGAGCTCGCCGAGGAGGAGGTTGTCTCCACCTTCAAGCTTGTACCCAACGGTGAGATATTCGGCGAAGGTGAAGTAGAGGTAGACGAGGCCAAAGATGACGAGCAGGGTGGCCAGGTAGCGGAAGTGCTTGATCGTCAGGTAGTCCTCAAGGTGGTAGGCCCGCCGGAAGATGTACATGAGCGTGATCAGCATCGCTGTGCCGGAGTAGAGGGCACCAACCACGAAGTAGGGAGCGAAGATGGTGCTGTTCCAGCCGGCGCGATAGGTAAGGCCGAAGATCCACGAAACTACCGAATGCGTTGCGACGCCGATCGGGATGATCATGAACATCATGATTGTGCCGGCGCGGTTGAGCTTCTTGTGCTGTTCCGGCAGGCCCTGCCAGCCCATCGCCAGCGTCGAATACAGGCGCCGCCGCCCGCGTGACACGGAACCGCCAAGCCGGTCGCGGATGAGCGCCGAGTCCGGGATGAGGAATAGGTAGAGATAGATCACGCTTGCGGTCAGGTACGTCGGGATGACCATCATGTCCCAGATGAGCGGTGATTCGAAGCGTCCGTAGCGAAACATGTGCCAGATGCGGTCCGGGCGCCCCATATCGATAGCGGGCATGAGCGCGCACATCGTCAGCGCGGCCACGGTCGTGAGTTCGGAGAAGCGCGTGAGCGGCCTTCGCCAGTCCGCACCGGTCATGCGCAGGATGGCGGAGATGAACGTGCCGGCCATGCTGATGCCGCTGAAGAAGACGAAGTTGGAGATATACACTCCCCAGATGACGGTGTCACCCATGCCGGTGACGGCGAGGCCCCCTCTAAGCTGGGCCACATAGGCGCCCGTTCCGAGGGCGATGAGGACGACGAGGACGGCAGTGCAGAGGTACCACCCGCGGCTCGTGTGCGTGAGCGGGGCGAGGACACGGGCCTCGAGTTGCTGACGTTCTGCTGCGTGGTTCATTTGTGGGCATCTCCTCCGGCCGAAGCATTCGTGTCCATCTCGTGGACGGTGTCCACCGTCGTGCCCTGCTCGTTCCAGGTGCGTGGGGTCAGTGGCTCGCGTGTGTCGTCGATGCCACGGCCGTACTCCTGC
>JBDTVB010000344.1:0-3297 GCA_040007415.1 Anaerolineaceae bacterium | reverse complement strand
CACCGTTCGGGTCGAACCTGCCGGTGCTCCTGGGCCTGATCGGCATCTGGTACGTCAACTTCTTCGCTGCAGAAACGCAGGCAATCTTGCCCTACAGCCAGTACCTGGCGGAGTTCCCGGCCTATCTGCAACAACTTGACATGGAGAGTGACGGGAAGTCCGTCGACATCGATGGCAACCGCGTGCCCTACGCGACAGGCCCGGTCGTCTGGGGCCAGCCAGGTACCAACGGCCAGCACGCCTTCTACCAGCTTCTGCACCAGGGAACCCACCTCGTACCCTGTGACTTGATTGGCTTCGGGCGACCGAACCATGCGATGGCGAACCACCAGGACCTGCTGATGGCGAATCTCCTTGCCCAACCGGAGGCGCTGGCGTTCGGCAAGACCAAGGCTCAGGCGAAGTCCGAAGGTGTGCCGGAGGAACTCGTCGGTGCCCGCGTCTTCGAGGGCAATCATCCGTCGAACACGCTTCTCGCGGAGAAACTGACTCCATACACGCTCGGCCAGCTCATAGCCATCTACGAGCACAAGGTCTTTACCCAGGGGACGATCTGGAACATCAATTCATTCGACCAGTGGGGAGTCGAGTTGGGCAAGGTGCTGGCGGAAAAGATCGTGCCCGACTTGACTTCGCAGGACGGCGTCGGAGGCCGCCATGATTCGTCGACTACGGCTCTCATCGGTCGCTACAGGCAGTTGCGCGCTGGACAGGACGAAGTCCTGAGTGCCGCTCGAAACAATGAAAGGAGCAGTTCATGAACGCAGCGAGGAGCCTCCATGGCGCCGGGCAGAGTCTGTGGTTGGACAACATCACACGCAATCTGGTGGCGAGCGGAGAACTCGCCCGGTACATCGCGGACGCGGCCGTGACTGGCCTGACGTCGAACCCCGCCATCTTCGACAAGGCGATTAGCGGCGGTCACGAATACGATGCCCAGGCGATCGAGCTTGCCCGAAAGGGGCTGAACACCGAGGCCATCTTCTTCGCCGTAGCCATCGATGACCTTCGCGCCGCGGCCGCCCTCTTCAAACCGGCCTGGGACAGATCGAACGGCACCGACGGCTGGGTTTCGCTCGAGGTATCGCCGCGTCTGGCCTACGACGCGGAACGAACGATCGCCGAGGCGGTCGCGTTGCATTCGCGAGCCGGGATTCCCAACCTGCTGATCAAAGTGCCCGGGACGAGGGAAGGGCTGACCGCCATCGAAGAGCTCACGTATCGGGGGATCTCCGTCAATGTCACGCTGCTCTTCTCGGAAGATCAGTATCTGGCGGCGGCGGGCGCCTATCGTAAAGGCATCGAGCGGCGCAGGTCGGCCGCGCTGGGCTTGCGGGTGCCCTCCGTCGCCTCGCTCTTCGTTTCGCGCTGGGACCGGGCGACGGCCGATAGGCTGCCGGCAAACCTCAAAGACGAGCTCGGGATCGCGCTGGCGAAGCAAACGTACCGGAGCTACCGGACGCTGCTTGCCTCGGCGCCGTGGAAGGCGCTCGTTGAGCGCGGCGCCTGTCCCCAACGACTGCTGTTCGCGAGCACGGGTACGAAAGAATCGACGAAGCCGGACACGTACTATGTCGAGGCGCTGGCAGCGACGGACACGATCGACACGATCCCGCAAGCGACGCTCGACGCGTTCGTCGAACACGGGAAGCTTGGCGCGCTTCTAAGCGCAGACGGCGGAAACGCCGACGATGTCGTCGCCAGGATCGCTGCAGCTGGCGTTGATGTCCCGGCCCTGGCGGCCACTCTGCAGACCGCAGGCGCCGCAGCGTTTGTCGAATCATGGGACCACCTTCTCCAGTCGATCGCATCGAAAGTGAGCGCCGACGCGAGGCCGACGCGATGAGCCCACGCACCGACTTGACGCTGGATCACCTCCTCGCGAACGCCCGCGGTGTCGTCGGCGGAACACCGCTCGATACCCTCTGCGTAAACACGCTGCGCACGTTGAGCTGCGATGCCGTCCAGGCGGCGCAGTCGGGCCACCCAGGCACGCCGATGGCGATGGCGCCGGTCGTTTACACGATCTGGCGACGCTTCCTGCGCTACGACCCCGCTGATCCCACTTGGCCCAACCGCGATCGCTTTGTTCTTTCCTGCGGACATGTGTCGGCACTGCTCTATTCGGTGCTGCACCTGGCAGGCGTCCATTCCCCTGATTCGGAGGCGGGCTCGCCGGTGGGCGCCGCGGTGTCTCTAGAAGACCTCCGGCAGTTCAGGCAGCTAGGCTCGAAATGTCCGGGCCACCCGGAATACCGACTGACCCCGGGGGTCGAGGCTACGACGGGTCCGCTCGGGCAGGGCGTGGCGAACTCCGTTGGGATGGCGATCGCCTCGCGCTGGGCCGGCGCTCATTTCAATCGTCCGGATTACGACCTCTTCGACTTTGACGTCTACGCGCTCGCCAGCGACGGCGACATGATGGAGGGTGTATCCAACGAGGCGGCATCCCTCGCCGGCCACCTCCGGCTCGCGAACCTCTGCTGGGTTTACGACAACAACCAGATCACAATCGAGGGCGCGACTTCACTGGCGTTCAGCGACGACGTCGCCGGCCGGTTCCTCAGCTACGGCTGGAACGTGGAACGAGTCGGAGACGCCAACGACCTCGCCATGCTCGAGCGGGCGTTCACGCGGTTTCGAGAAGAGAACGGGGCTCCGACCCTGATCATCGTCGACAGCCACATCGGCTACGGCGCGCCGCATAAACAAGACACGGCAGAAGCACACGGCAAGCCACTGGGCGAGGAGGAGGAGCGCGGCGCGAAACAGTTCTATGGATGGCCCGAAGACGCCAAGTTCTTCGTACCGGAAGCGGCCCGGGAACACTTCGCGAACGCGATCAGCGAGCGAGGCACCGCCCTCCACCGAGCCTGGTCCGAGAGGTTGGCCGAGTATCGCGGGCACTATCCGGACCTGGGCGCCCAGGTCGATCGCATGGAGAAGGGCGAGCTCCCAGCCGGCTGGGACAGCGCGATAGCCTCGTTCCCAGAGGACAAGACCGGCATTTCCGGCCGCGAGGCATCGTCCCAGGTGTTGAACGCCATCGCCCTGGAAGTGCCCTGGCTCATCGGCGGGGCGGCCGACCTCTCGCCATCGACATTGACGCGGTTGAAGTTTGACGGCGCCGGTGACTTCAGCGCCACTGATTGGGCGGGTCGCAATCTCCACTTCGGGATCCGCGAGCACGCGATGGGCGCCATCATCAGCGGACTCGTGCTCTCCGGGATCAGGGCATTTGGCGCGAGCTTCTTCATCTTCTCCGAATATATGCGCGAGCCGATTCGCCTGGCTGCG
>JBDTVB010000343.1:0-3298 GCA_040007415.1 Anaerolineaceae bacterium | reverse complement strand
GAGGTGCAGGGCGTACGCGTGGACCTGGGGCGCATCCCACACGACCGCCCGGAGATCTACCGGTCGATCCAGGAGGGCGACACGATGGGCGTGTTCCAGATTGAAAGCCGCGCCCAAGTACAGACGCTACCACGGACGCAGCCGCGGAACATCGATGACCTTGCCGTACAGGTGGCGATTATCCGGCCGGGCCCGATCGTTGCTGGCGCCTTCCACCCGTACATGGAGTACCGCGAAAAGCTCGCGCGCGGCGAAAACGTGTTCATCGACTACGGACATCCGGAGCTGGCGCCGCTGCTGAAGGATAGCCTGGGCGAAACGCTGGGGCATGTGCTCTATCAGGACCAGGTGCTGCAGATCTCCTGCGCGGTTGCTGGCTTCACGCCGGGACAGGCAGACCGGCTGCGGCGGGCGATGAGCCGCAAACGTTCTTCGGAAGCGATGCAGGCGATCGCTGCGGACTTCTACGACGGCGCGAAACGCCAGGGTGTCAGCCACGAGGCCGCCAAGATCGCGTTCGATAAGATGGCCGCTTTCGCCGCCTTCGGCTTTCCCAAGAGCCACGCGGTGGCCTTTGCGCTGCTCGCCTACGAATCAGCCTGGCTGCGCTACTACTACCCGGCGGCCTACTACTGCGCCCTCTTCAACGCGCAGCCGATGGGCTTCTATTCTGTGGAAGTGTTGGCAGGTGATGCCGAACGCCACGGAATCAAGCTGCTGCCGCCTGCGATCAACGTCAGCCGCGCGGGCTCCTGGCCGGAACTGGGTGATATCCGCCTTGGACTTGAACAGGTGAAGGGCACAGGAGGTGGCTGGCAGGCACGCCGCGGCCAACTGCCTGGCTTTCAGACGCTCTGTCAGCAAGTCGTCTCTGAACGCGAGGCGAACGGCCCGTACCGCTCGCTGCACGAACTGACCGGTCGCGCAGGGTTGACGCAAGAGCACGGCGAAACACTGATCCGGGCCGGCGTGCTGGACGAATTTGGGCTTTCCCGGCGGGAGATGCTCTGGCAGCTCGGGCTCCTCACCCAGCCTGTGCGGTTGACGCGCACGGTGAGCGGCACGAGGGCGCTGCAGGCGAGCCTGCCGCTGGCAACCGAGCAGGACATGGCCGAGCTTCCCGATCTCTCGAAGTGGCACGAACTGGCCTGGCAGTTCGAGCGGATGGGCTTGAGCCCCGGCCAACACCCGATGGCGCAGGTCCGGCCTCTGTTGCACGAAGGGCTCGTCACCAGCCTCCACCTCGGCGGCGTTCACAATCCCAATCGGTTGCCCCAGGGGATGCGTGTGCAGATGGCGGGCATGGTGGTCACGCGCCAACGTCCATCCACTGCGAGCGGTGTTATGTTCATGCTCCTGGAGGACGAGTATGGGCTGGCGAACGTGGTCATCCACACACCGTTACAGGAACGGCAACGTGAATTGGTGCGCGCCACGCCGTTCGTGATCATCCAGGGACGTGTGGATAATAAGAAGAGCGGATTCCCCAACATCATCGCCGAGAAGTTCATGCTATGCCCCCTACCGGGGCTGATCGAAACGCCGGGTGCGCATAACTTTGGCTAGGGAAGTGTAAAGTTGATCACAGATAAAAGGGTTGACCGGTAACCTTCTGGCTCGTACGGTCGTTACTACCCGCAGAAGACACGGGTACACCCGGGAAGGAGCCGACTCAATGTTGAATACTACTGCTCGCCGGCTCACCGCACGCCGGAGCGCGTCGAACCGCTAGTCCTGCTTACCGCAGACGGCGCACATCGACGCCGTACCGCAAAGCGGTACGGCTTTTCTATTGCCCCACCGCTTTCACAACCGTTAACCACCAGAAGGTGGCAACGTCCTGGAAGCATGGTTCAGGGTCCAAATCGTTAAGCATCTCGCGTTCACCGCCGTTCATATTCACGTGTGACGGTGGGTTTACAGCTGTGTAGCTGGAAACTCGGGACAATCATCTATTTGGGGGAATCTCGTGTTGGACTTTAGCCTGACAACGTCACGAAAGTTCGCCGCCTACGGAACCGGGCAACGCCACGTTCCAGGCGATCCAGAACCGAAGTGGCTGACGCACAAATTGGCAGCTCATTCGATGCTCACTCGTGGGCAAACATCGGACTCCACAACCAGGATGTCAGCCCGGCGAACGACATCCGCCACCGCACAAGCAGGAGGAAACTAACATGTACGGCTCAAATTTCTCGGCGCGCGAAGTCCAGCTCACGCTGAACCAACGTGTCATCTTCCCGGGGGATCCGGAACCGCTGTGGCTCACCCGCGCTGTCCAGCGTGAGCAGGCTACGGCCGAACTGAAAGCCGACGCGCGTTCGGCAAAGCAGGCCGAATCGGAACGCCGCAGCCTCGTTGCGCGCATCCGGTTGGTCTTCAATCGTGCCTGATTCGACCCGGCTGAAACGCCCCTTGAACCGCCATCGAAGCTAGCTTCGATGGCGGTTTCTCTTTGTCTCCGCGGGGGAGGAGCCAAGCCGAGGAATCGGCCGTTGCCTAGCTCTTGAGCATGTCCTGGAAGCGGCCGTTGAGGCCCTTGCGGAAGAAGGTCGCCGCTTCGAGATCAGCCACGTATTGCTGAACCTGCTGCTTGCGCAGTTGAGCGAGCTTGGCCTGTCCAACCTCGATCTTGTCGCGGCCGCCGCCAAGCAGGATGGCAAGAGGTTCGCTGACCACAGGATCCGCCCAATCCTTGACCATTCGTCCTTCCGCCTTTGCGAGGTAGAGGTTCTGCTCCTCACGACGATCCGGCATCTTGTAGAGGAAATGCTTCATCCTCTCGATGTGGTAGTCCATCAACCGCTGGCGGTCACGCGCGACCAGGGCATACATATCGCGTTCGAGCTGGTTCTGGGCGATCGCGGCCCCGTTCTTGAAAAGCGTCAGGAGCATGCTGTCCTGGACGAAGAGGACAGCGGCCAGTTCGGGGAAGCTGCGCGACTCCTGTGCGGCTCGAGAGAAGTCCGTCGGCGCCTGCAGTCCAAGGCCCCCACCGTTGCTGAGGGCTCGTTTGCGGAACGCTTCGCAGTGCCGCGCCACATCGTAGATGACGGTCGAGAGGAAGAACTTCACCTCGTGGTAGCCGTAGCTGATCTCCGGTAGCCAGCCGCTGAGGAGCGCACCCTCGTAGTAGGACCGGTCGCTCTGCTCGGTCATGAATTGGCAGACAGCCTTCTCGATGTCGTCCGGGAGCGCCTCAAGGCTTGCCCAGCGAAGGTCAGTCGAGGAGATCCAGCGGTCGCGGATTGCGATTTCGTAAAGGGGGACCACGCAGTCCGCCCAGATGATTGCTTTT
>JBDTVB010000342.1:0-3306 GCA_040007415.1 Anaerolineaceae bacterium | reverse complement strand
CAGCAACGCATTGGGCTATGGCGATGTGACGGGGTTCAACGTCCGCAGTCTCGTCATCGCAACTGGCGGCGCGATCCTCGTGATTCTCGTCTGGCGGCAGCTGAGGACACGGTGACGCCTCCACCGTTCGAACTGGCTGAGCCGCGACCCGGCCGGGGCGCGGGCTTCTTCTGTCCTCTAGGTTCCTGAAAGAAGGTCACACGTTGACAACTGGATTCAGTCTTTTCCTCATCGCCGTGGGCGCCATTCTCACCTGGGCGGTGAGCTATACGCTCGTTGGCATCGATCTTCGCGTGGTGGGTGTCATCCTCATGGTGGTTGGCAGCATCGGGCTGGCCCTGTCGCTCCTCTTCTGGTCCAGCTTTGCGCCGTTCGCGGAAAGCGCCCCATTCCGGCGCCGCACTACGACCGTCGTTCGCGAAGAACCGCGAAACGACATTTGACTCCGCGGACCGCTCACGGACGGGTGGCTCACTCGGCCGTCGCCCTTTGAGGGCCTCACCGGCAAACCGGGTGGCGCGAACTTCCGCCAAGCCTGACGTGTCACAATCCCCGCCGCGAAACCGGCTGGACCAACCTCGGAAAAGGAGAAGCCAGATGGCAGCAGTACTCTCAGCGAGCCCCCACGTGGGTGACAAAGAGCCAAGTTTGTACGAAAGGCTTGGCGGTGCGTTTGCCATCGCCGCAGTGGTAAACCACTTCAGCGATGCCCTTGTGCAGAACCCCATCGTTGGCCAGCGTTCAGAGAACCCCGCCCTCCGCGAATGGCACACGAACAATTTGGGCAGACTTCCGGGCTTGAAATTCATGCGCACCCTGTGGGTCTGTAACGTTGCCGGTGGTTCCTTCCAATACACAGCTACCAAACCAGGCAGTACTCCTACCGGCCTGGAAGAAGCCCATCGCCAGCTCGAGATCTCTCCCGCGCAGTTCGATGAAGTCGCAGCTGAGCTCGGGCGAACACTTGACGTTTTCAAGGTTCCCCAGCGGGAGAAGGAGGAAGTTCTGGGTGCGTTTGCCGCACACAAGGGCGAGGTGACAGAGGGATTCTTGGCCGCCGGTAAGATGGACCATTAAAGCCCACCGGACGGGACGCCCGTACTGACCAGCGCTGGTCAGCCTAACCTCGTAAGAACTTAACGAGGGCGGCCTTACGCTTCCTCTCGTCGCGGTTGTACCGGTTCTAAACTCAGTCGTACGAACCGCCGCGAGCGCGGGCTCGTTCCAGCGATTGGTATGGCAGCCTGTGCTCTCGGTGGGAGCTGAAATCCCGAAATCCTAGCAATCCCCGCCGCGAAACCGGCTGGACCAACCCGGAAAAGGAGAAGCCAGATGGCAGCAGTACTCTCATCAAGCACCCTGGTGGGTGACAAGGTCAAGAACCTCGCTGGCGAGGACCTCGGCAAGGTGGAGGACATCGTCATCGACGTGAAGAGCGGCCGCGTGGCCTACGTGGTCGTCTCGTTCGGCAGCGGTTTCATGCACAGCGGAAAGCTGTTCGCGATTCCGTGGGCATCCCTCGGCGTCGACCAGGGAGACAAGAAGTTCATCCTTAACGTGCCCCGCGAAAAGCTGGAAACGGCTGAAGGCTTCGACAAGGACCATTGGCCCGACATGGCGAACCCCGACTTCTTCACCCGCACATATGCCTTCTATGGCGTCGAACCGTGGTAGGCGACTAAGCAGCGGCAGCGCGCCCGCCAGCGTCCGTCCGGAAGCAGGGTCTGCGGACGGTATCAGCAGAATTCAGCCGGGGCCACCGCGGCCCCTCGGAAGGAACCTCAAACATGGCTCTCAAGAACGACTCGGTGGAGAACAAGCTCAAGGGCAAGGCGAACCAGGCTGCCGGCGCCGCCCGTGAAAAGGTCGGCAAGGCAGTCGGTAACGAAGAACTGGAGGGCGAGGGCCGCGCCCAGAACATCCAGGGCGACTTCCAGGAGACCATGGGTGACGTTCAGGGCAAGGTTGCAGATGCCGCCAAAAAGGCGAAGGGCGCGCTCAAACCTTAGCGGCCGCTCCCTGCACCGAGACGCCCGGCGAGGCCGATCGTTCGCCGGGCGTTTGCATGTCCCTGAGCGCGACAGGAATGGGCCGCCACGCTTCTCAGCGCTTGCGGCGTTTCGCCGGCAATGACGCCCTCAACCGCTCGTCCAGCCCTGTAAGCAGGATCTCGGCATCGAAGTGCTTGAGCACGAAGTCGCGACCTAGAATGTTGAGCCCGAGATCGCCGGCCGCGTGCTGGCGGATGAGTTCCCGGAGCGCCTCGGCTACCGCTCGGAAGCCCTGCGCTTGAATCGCGCCCTCCATCGGGAAGGTCCAGATCGCCTGGCGCCCGCGGGCCAGCGTTTCAACCACCATGAACGAGGTCCCGTCGTGGGTGGTGAGACGCACCATGCAGCTGATTTCGCGGTAGACGGCGTGCATATCGGCCACCCAGCCGCGCGCGTCGAGGTTCGAAGGCAGTGGTTGCGGGAGCGATTCGCGCGGTGACGGAAGCAGAATGAACGGGACATCCGGGAACTCGAGCGGCAAGCGCAGAAGCGTCTCCATATCGAACACTTCGCGGTCAAAGTCATCAACCGGTAGATAGAGCAGGACGCGGAACTCGGCCGGCAAGGGCGGCGGGTCACCGTCGGCGAGCGGGATCGGCAGGGGAACGTGGGTGGAGCGCACGCCGAGCGCTCTCAACTCATCGACCAGCCAGGGTGCGTCGCACCAGTGCAGCGCTCGCCCGGCGATGCGTTTCGATGCACGGCCGCGGGCGTGTTCTTCCGCGGCGATCAGGACATCGGTGCCAACCCAGTGGATGACGACTGGCTTTCGCCGGAGTTGCATTAGCCGGTCCTGCGGCGAGCCTTTTTCGATGCGGCTGCCGATCAGGTAGACAACATCGGCCCGCGCCAGATTCGGCAGTAGGGCCAGCCAGCCGCGGATGCTGCGCCCCGGGTGGGCGAAGAACGCTGCATCCCAGCCGCGTTCGGCGAGAAGCCGCGCCAGCATTTCGCCGAAGTAGGGCAGCCCGAGGATCACGATGCGCGGGGAGCGGCTCATCCGTTCAGCGCATCTCGGTCGGCTTCGGGCGGGACCAGCCTGGCGCGAGGCGCGAGCACCGTGGCCCCCTCTGCGACGTCCCGATCCACCAGGGCATGCGCGCCCACCGTTGCCTCGGCGCCGATGGTGACGCCGTGCAACACGCTGGCGCCGATGCCGAGGTAGGCGCCACGTCCGATTCGCACCGGTGCTTGCTGGCGTGGCCGTTTTTCGCGCAGCGGTCCGGGGCCAACGTCCATGTGGGTGACAATGCTG
>JBDTVB010000341.1:0-3315 GCA_040007415.1 Anaerolineaceae bacterium | reverse complement strand
CCCGGCGGGAGCAGGCTCCGGCCGTGGGCGCGCAGAGCCGCGGCCGCGCCAGCATCGACGACGATGTGGCCCTGGCGGTTGATGCTGCCTAGGATCCAGCGCTTGCGGCTTTCCAGACGGTCGCCGCCAGAAGGGAAGAAGGTGCCCCGTTCCTCGCCGGCGGCGGCGGCCACCAGGGCATCCGGCGCATCGCCGTTCGTGACGATGACATCAACGCCGGCCTGGGTGGCGATCTGCGCTGCGCGCAGCTTGGTCACCATTCCACCCGTGCCCGCACCACGCGTGCCGCCCGCCGTCGCCTCAACGTCGGCGTCGATCCGTTCGACCCGGCTGATCAGCTTTGCCTCCGCGTTGGTGCGGGGGTCGGAATCGTAGAGGCCATCGACATCGGTGAGCATCACGAGCAGGTCGGCATCGATCAGATTGGCGACGTAGGCTGACAGGCTGTCGTTTTCGCCGATGCGAGTGGCCAGCACCGCGTCCAGGGCCACGGCGTCGTTTTCGTTGACGATCGGCACAGCCCCCGCTTCGAGCAGGTCACGCAGCGTGTTGCGCGCGTTCAAGTAACCCAGCCGATCCGAGAGATCGCGCCGGGTGAGGAGCACCTGGGCGACGACCGTGTCGTGCCAATCGAACAGTTCGTCCCAACTCTGCATCAGGTGGCTTTGGCCCACGCTGGCGATCGCCTGGCGGGAGAGCACGTGGCCACCGGTCAGCCGTCCGCGCAGGCGATGGCGGCCCGCGGCCTGCGCTCCACTCGAGACAACCACGACCTCGCAACCCTGGGCACGCAGCCGCACAACCTGGCCAACAAGCCGGGACATGGCCTCCAGGTCCAACCGCTCCGACCCGGCGGTAAGGAGGCTGGTGCCAAACTTCGCAACGATGCGGCGGTAGCGCATATCCGTAGCTTACCGCGAAGCAGAGCGTGAGGGTTCCGGGCCCGAAGGCTCGCCCAGAAACTCGCCTCTCGTGTTGACCCGGTGAACGCGTACGCCTTCATCGCCGCGGAGAAGCCAACAGAGCGCAACATCAACCGCAACTGCGTCCTGCTCTCGGTTTCCCGGTCCGCCTACTAGGAGTGGTCTAGGCACCAGGGCTCTTGGCTCGCGGCTGGGCGGAGCGGCTGGACTACCGTGTCCAGGGATAGATGGATCGCACCGCGCAGGTTGTAGCAAGCACCTTCACCACCTACCTCCACCAGTCAGGCGGCCGCCGCCTGACGTACCGGACAGTGACCGGCTACCTCGCTTTTTCCCAGTACTCCTGGCGGCTGGACCCGGCGCGGCAGATTCCAGGAAGTGGACTCCGCCCTGTTCGCCGCCACCAGCGAGGGCGCCACGCTCGGCGTGTGAAGACGAAAGGAAGACCGACGTGAGTTCGCTGACGTGCAGACACGTAGTTCAGATTAGCGGGCTGGACCAGTGAATGAGATCACTAAAACTGACTTTCTTGAACAAAGTATGCTGTCGGAGTAGCGTGGTACAAGTTCGAACCGGTCTCGCCTCGTCTAACGAATGGGGCAGAAAGATGCCAACTGTGTCCTCAATCCGTCGCTGGTCAATCGTTCCGAGCGTGGTTTTGGTGGGAATCGCCACCGTCGCAATCTCGTGTGGTAGCGATAGCAAATCGTCAGTGAAAACCACAACCGGGAGTATAACGCCAGAGACCTCAGCCGTTCGGGTCAACGTGACGATGAAAGAATGGTCAATCGTCCCAAATCCCGTTGCCGTGAAGGCGGGCGAAGTGCGCTTCTTTGCAAGCAATACTGGCAAGACCACTCACGAACTAGTGGTTGTGAAGAGTGATGAGGATGTCACCAAACTGCCGACATACGGCACTTCAGAAACGCCCGCAGAGGGCCACGTACTCGGCGATGTCAACGAAGACAAGATTACGTCCGAGGGCGAAGTGGAAGACATCGAAGGCGGCGCAACCAAAGATGCCACCTTCGTCCTCGCGCCCGGCAAATATGTGCTGATGTGCAATCTGCCCACGCACTACGGACTAGGCATGCGCGTCGCTTTTACGGTGAACTAACGGAGCATCTGGAGCGCCTTTTCACGCGGCCATCTCGCCATGGGTGGGCTTGCCTAGCGCGAACCTTGCCAACTGTCGCAGCCGCCCACACTGCCGTCTTCGAGTACATCGAAGTCTTCTACAACCGCCAACGCTTCTACTCTGCCCTCGGCTACCAAAGCCGCTCTGCTTACGAGGCCCGTAGACTCAACCAACCAAGGACGGCTCCCGCCGCCCAAGCAACCTGTCCGTCAAAGCGAGGCCACTCGCCCCGGGGTGTGGAAGCTAGGGGCGCGAGGCTCGAAGCTAAGCTCGTGCGATTGATGCTGGAGATCGAGGGCGGAGGGGAGCAAGAACCGCTCCCGCACGGCGGGGCCGGGCTCTGCGCCTTCTTTTCGTTCGCGGTCTCGCGCGGGTTTGGGGCAACGCACCCCTTGATAGCACTGGCCGACCGGCTCCATGAACAGCACCATGTGCGCATGGGTCCATTGACAACGTTCTACGACGGCGAAATCGAAGACGCCGAAGACCGCGCGAAGCTCGAATTGGCCTGGCAGGACGCCAGGGGCCTGGGCGAGTCACTCGCCGCCCTCGTTGCGGCAATGGCCGGCGATGAGCAGAGCCAGGTACTCGCCCGCCGTGGGGGCGCCGAGGAGCTTGGCGAAGAGGCGGTCGCCCTGTTGGCGCAAGTCTCAACTGCGTCCGGGGCGAGCCGCCGGGTGCGCATGGTGTACGCCCTGTGATGCGCCGCCGCCGCGCCGTTCGCCAGGCGCGCGAAGCCTGGGTGTTCGGCCGGACGGGGCCACTCGCTCGCGCCATCAACTCGCCGGCGGCCATGGCCGCGATTACACCCCGTGTGCCTCGCGTCATTTCACTGCTGGAGCTTGCGCCCGGCCGCCGCTACCTCGATATCGGTTGTGGGACCGCGGCTTACGCCCACCTGGTCGCCGATCGGGCGGGCCTCGCCGAGCCACCGGTGACCGTGGACCTGACTCCCGGCCCGGGACCGGTCGATCTGATCGGCTGGCCCGAGAAGCTCCCCTTCCGCGACAACGCGTTCGATGCGATCAGCAGCTTCTACTTTCTGCGGCGCTTCGATGACGACGTGACGCACGCCTTTGCCGAGGAGATCGGCCGGGTGCTCGCGCCGGGCGGGTCCGCGTTGGTGCTGGATATCGCGCCCGTAAAAAGCGAATGGTTGAACCGGCTGCATGCGCGGCTTGTGGGGCCGGGCTGCGCCCAGGTTGACCTGCGCGGCTGGGGGCGCCTCGCGGCGCTGTTCACCGAGGTCGGCTT
>JBDTVB010000340.1:0-3324 GCA_040007415.1 Anaerolineaceae bacterium | reverse complement strand
GTGCTCGCGAGGGTGTTCCATGGCGTGGCCGCGCATCGAGAGCTCAGGCCTGCCGAAGTCATTGCCACGTCGCGTGCCGTGCTGGCGCCCAGCGCGGCACGCGACCACAATCTCGCACTAATGGACCTTGGCGCAGTCATCTGCACGGCGCGCGAACCGGCCTGCGAGCGGTGCCCAGTACATCGAGCATGTGCATGGCGAAACGCGGGCTACCCGGCACCGGTGGCCCCGCGAAAGCCCAGCCTGCGATTCGAATCAACTGCGCGATTCGCGCGCGGCCGAATCGTGGACGCCCTCCGCGCTGAGACCTCTCTCGCAACCGAGGCAGTGCAAACGCTGCTCCCTGCGAGGCACCGACCGAATACGCTCAGACTCCTCACGGCGTTACAGCGCGATGGCGTGGCCGAGCGGGCCGCAAACGGCGAGTGGCGTCTGCCCATCCTTACGGGAGAATAAGCATCGCGTCGCCAAAGCTGTAGAACCGGTACCCCTCACGCACTGCTTCCCGGTACGCCTTCATCACGAACTCCGTGCCGGCAAACGCCGCGACGAGCATCAGAAGAGTCGATTGCGGGAGGTGGAAGTTCGTGATGATCACATCTGTGACGAGGAACGCATCCCCGGGCAGGATCTTCAGGCGCGTCCCACCGGCGTAGGGTTGAATCTCGCCGCACTCATGGGCAACGTGTTCGAGTGTGCGGACCACGGTCGTGCCGACTGCGACCACGCGTCCGCCCTCGCGTTTCGTGCGGGAGATTACCTCCGCCGTCTTGTTCGGAACACTCACCTGCTCTTCGTGCAACGGGTGGTCGCGGGGATCATCAACGGTCACCGGCTTGAAGGTCCCCGGCCCAACCTCAAGCGTGACGCTCGCACTCTCGATTCCCACGGCCTCCAAGTCGGCCAACAACGCCGGCGTGAAGTGGAGCCCCGCCGTGGGCGCCGCGGCACTCCGTGGGTCGCGCGCGTAGACGGTCTGGTAGCGTTCGGGGTCACCGCTGTACTGCTTGATATAGGGCGGAAGCGGCACGCTGCCGACCACCGCGGGGTCGAACGGCCGGTCGAACTCGAGGATCACCATGCCGTCTTCACGCCCGAGGACCATCGCGCCAAGCGGCCCCTCGTTGGATTCGAAGACGAAGCTACGGCCGGGCATGGCCTGGCGCGCAGGGCGGAACAACACTTCCCAACGTGTATCGGTGAACGGCCGGACGAGCAGAGCCTCGACGCGGCCGCCAGTCTCCGGCCGCGTGCCGAAAAGGCGCGCCGCCATCACCCGGGTGTCGTTGACAACCAGAAGATCGCCCCGCTGGAGCAGCGTTGGCAGGTCCGAGAACCTTAGGTGCTCGACCGACTGTTGGGCGCGCCGAAGGACCATCAGGCGCGCCGAATCACGCGGTTCGGCGGGCTGTTGAGCGATCAGCCCAGGCGGAAGCTCGAAGTTGAAGTCGGCAGTGCGCATTCAAACCTAGCATTGCGTCTTCACAGGCAGGGGTCTACGGTGAAACGAATCCTTGGAGGCGCTGGATGCCATCCGCGAACGGCTCTTCGACCACCCATTTCGTGCGCAAACGCGTGACCGAATTGAACGCAACGCATGCCGAAGTGACAAATAGCGCCGTCCGCTACCTGGACGCCGACCAGGCTCGGCTGGAGCGTGCCGCCGCCCATCGGGTGCGGGCCAACCAGGTCGAGGTAGTTAACGGCGCCGTCGGATTCGCCAGCTTCGATCAGGGCACAATTCGCCAGTCCAACGCGGGAATCGTCATTGGCCGGTCGGTGGCACTCGATGAAGTGCACGTCGGGATTCTCGCTTCGCCAGTAGTTCGTGGCGATGTCCACACCTGGCTGGACTTGCGCTCCGCGGTTGCTATTGGTGTGGGGATGGTGCTGGGAAAGGCTGCGATTGCCGCCGTCCGTGCAGTGGTGCGGAAGGCAACGTCATAATCTCGCTCAGTTCGATCGTGGCGTTCGCTTCATCTGTTCGAAGCTGACCACAGGCTGCCGAGATCTCCGAACCCTTCTCAACTCGGACCGTGCAGTTGACGCCTGCTGCGCGGAGGGTGCGTTCGAACTCCATGACGCGGTTGCGCGAGGGCTTACCGAACCCGCCTGCCGTGGGATTCACGGGGATCAGGTTCACGTGCGAGCCGCCGCCGCGCAGCAATGCGCCCAGTTGACGAGCGACCTCGGGCGAATCATTCACGCCCTCGATCAACGCGTACTCGAACGTCACTCTGCGACCGGTCTTGGAGAAATAGCGCCGGGCCGCTGAGATCAGATCGTGGACTGAGTTCGGGCCCGCGGTTGGCACCAGCTGCTGCCGCAACTCTTCGGTTGGGGCGTGCAGTGAGATCGCCAGGCCGACCTGCAGCCCCTCGTCGGCGAGCTTGTCAATTGCGTGGATCAATCCGACTGTCGAGATCGTTATGTGGCGCTGCCCAAGGCCGAAGGCACGTTTGTCGGTCAACAACCGCACGGAGCGTAGGGTTTCCGCGTAGTTCGCCAGGGGCTCGCCCATGCCCATGAAAACCACATTGGTGACGTGCTGGCCGCGTTCTCTCAGGAGACGGGCAATGTGCACCACCTGGGCGATCACCTCCTCCGCTTTCAGGTTGCGTTCGAAGCCCATCTGGCCGGTCGCGCAGAAGACGCAGCCCATGGCACAGCCGGCCTGCGTAGACACACAAACCGTCGATCGCGGGTGTCCATCCCCCTCCGGGTACTGCATCAAAACCGATTCGATGAGTGTGCCTCCGGCCATCCGTAGCAGCAGCTTGGTGGTGTTACCGTCGCCACTCACGACTCGCCGCACTTCTGTCGCCGCCCCCACCTCGTAACCCTTGTCGCTGAGCATTTCCCGGAGCGCTACTGGGAGCATGCGGAGGTGGTCCACGGAATTGGGCGCCTCTTTGTAGAGCGCGTTGAGTGTCTGCTCGGCCCGATAGCGCGGTTGGCCAAGGCTGGCAATCAGTTCGTCCAGCTCAACAGGCAAGAGACGATACAGATCCGTCACGCGAGCCCCACAACAGGTTGCAGCAATCCGCGTTCCCCATTGACGAACTGCTCGCCAGAGACTCGCTTGGAGCCGGTGCGCTGAAGTTCATCCAACACCAACCAGCCTCCTTTCAGGCCGAGGGCGGGCTTGCGTTCGATGACGCGCAGGGCGCCGGCCGCACCCTCGCCCTCACCCGCCTCCAGGTGAGACCGCCAGATGCTCAGCCGCTCGTCGCGATAGGTGACGAAAGCGCCCGGCCATGGGTTGTAGGCGCGGATAGCACGTTCTGCTTCCTTGACCGTCATCCCGGCACGCAGGTGCCCGTC
>JBDTVB010000339.1:0-3327 GCA_040007415.1 Anaerolineaceae bacterium | reverse complement strand
CCACGGAATCGCCGTCAACCGGTGCCCCAACTGGACTCCAGTTGCCCGGCGCACTCCAGTAGCCACTGACGGCGCCGGTCCAGGTCCGGGTGGCGGCGGCCTGCGCGGTGCGCCCGCCAATGCTCTCGCTTCCGATGGCCGCAGCGGCCACGAACAGGCCGACGAGGATGAAGACCTTCCAGCGTAGGATGACGTGCTCCGGCGCGGAGGTCGCGCTTCCGAATACTACACGCGTGCGGTTGGCTGCGCGGCCATTCACCAGCGGCGGCCTGCCCGCTCAGCGATTGGCGCGGTACAGTTGATCTTCAAGAAGGGGCGACTGATGCAGGCCATTGTTTTGCTTTCGGGCGGGCTGGATTCGACGACCGTAGCAGCGCACGCGGTGCGCGCGGGGTACGAAGTGCGGGCCCTGAGCATTGGCTACGGGCAGCGCCACATCCGCGAGTTGGCCTCCGCACGGGCGGTGGCGAGCACACTCGGCATCCCGCTCATCGAGGTGGACGCCGGCTTCTACGCGGGCCTTGCCTCGCATTCGGCGCTCACGGATTCAGTCGGCCATGCGCTGCCAGAGAACCGCGACACGGCCCAGATGTCGGTCGACATCCCGATCACCTACGTGCCGTTGCGCAACACGTTCTTCGTCACGCTGGCGGCGGCGGCGCTCGAAAGCTGGCTACTCTCGCGCATTGAGCGCGAAGGCGCGGATCCGGCATCGCTCCAGGGCGCGATCTTCGTCGGCGCGAACGCGATCGACTACTCCGGCTACCCGGACTGCCGGCCGGAGTTCTACGACGCCCTGGCCGAAGTGCTGTGCCTGGGGAGCAAGGTGGGCACCGCGTACAACGTCCCCATGCGCATCGAGGCCCCGATCATCCGCATGTCCAAGGCCGACATCGTCCGTTACGCCGTGGAACTTGGCGCGCCGCTGCAACACACTTGGAGTTGTTACGCGGGCGGTGAAGTGCCGTGTGGCGTCTGCGATTCGTGCGAGCTGCGGGCCGCCGGGTTTGTCACGGCCGGAGTCGCCGATCCCGCGCTCGCGACCGTCTGATGGAACAGTTGCTGCTCTCGCGCATGCTAGATGGCCAACCGGAGATCTTCGCCTCCATCCAGGGCGAGGGGGCATCGCTGGGGCAACCCTCGACGTTCGTGCGGCTGGCCGTCTGCAATTTGCGATGCACCTGGTGCGATACCGCGTACACGTGGGACTGGTCGAAATTCGAGCGAGCCGAGCATGTGATCTCACGGTCGGCCGACGAAGTGGTGGATGCGGTGGCGAAGCTGGCGCCGCGACGGGTGGTGATCACCGGCGGCGAACCCCTGCTTCAGCGCCGCCAGCTGCTGCCTTTCGCAACCATGCTCAAGGCGCGCGGCTATTGGCTGGAAGTGGAGACGAATGGCACTGTGCTGCCGACCGGACTCGAAGGCGTGATCGACCAATTCAACGTCTCGCCGAAGCTGCTGCATTCCGGCAATGAGGGGCTGGCGCGTCTGCGCCCGGAACCGTTGCGCTGGTTCGCCAACGACGCACGCGCCTTCTTCAAGTTCGTTGTCCAGGGTGAATCTGACCTCGTCGAAATCGAGGCGCTCTGCAGCCAGTATGCGGTGCCGTCCGAGCGCGTGGTGCTGATGCCCGAGGGTCGCACCGCTGACGAACTGCGCGAACGGAGCCCATGGTTGGCAGAAATCTGCACGCAGCGCGGCTACCGGTTCTCGACGCGCCTGCACATCCTCATCTGGGGCGATAAACGTGGCGTTTGAGGCCGGGGCGTGGGGGTGAGCGTGGTTTGAATCCTGCCCGAACGTCTAGTCAGCTCCCTGGCCAGCCGGGCGGCGCGGCATGTCGGCGCGTCGTGCATCCTCAACTCAACAACTACGTGGGCAGACCCCACCGGAGGATTCACCCCAATGTCAGAGATCGCGAACACAGCCCTCACCGACCTCTCGGATGCCCTTGCTGCAGCCGTCGAGAAGGCCGGCGCGTCCACCGTGCTGGTGAGCGCCCGCCGCCGCATCCCGGCGAGCGGCATCATCTGGACGGGTGACGGCGCCATCCTTACATCGGACCATGTGATCGAGCGCGAAGAAGACATCAAAGTCATTCTTGCGGACGGCCGCGAACTGCCAGCGAAGCTCATCGGCCGAGATCCTGGTTCCGACCTTGCGGTGTTGAAGGTGGAGGGCGGCGGATTTACCCCCGCCGAGCGTTCGCCAGAAGGTGCTGCGCGCATCGGAAACATCGTTCTCGCCCTTGGGCGGCCGTCTCCCGAGAGCCCGATGGCGTCGTTGGGCGTGATCAGCGCAATTGGCGGGACGTGGCGCACCTTCCGCGGCACCGAAGTCGAGGGCTACATCCGCTCCGATACGACATTCTACCCGGGTTTCTCGGGCGGGCCGCTGATCGACGCTGCCGGCCGCGTCATCGGTATCAACAGCTCACGTCTCGGCCGGGGCGCTGGCCTCACCATCCCGGTAGCAGCCGCAACGCTTGTCGCGGATGACTTGCTCAAGCAGGGCCGGGTGCGGCGTGCCTACCTGGGCATCAGCAGCCAGGTCGCCAAACTCCCGCCTGTGCTGGCGGCGCGCTTGAACGGGCAGGATGAAGGGTTGCTGATCGTCACCGTGGAGGCTGGCAGCCCGGCGGATAAGGCTGGCATCGGCATCGGAGACATCCTCGTGAAGTTCGGCGGAACCGCCGTCACCGACACGGATTCATTGCAGACGTTGCTGGGCGCGAACCACGTCGGCGAGGTCACTCCAGTCACCGTCCTTCGTGGCGGCGAACCCCGGGACCTCACCATCACCGTGGGCGAACGCTCGTAAGCCACGCCCCGCAGGAGGAACGAGTGACTACACCACTTCTCGAACGCCCTCGCGGCGCGCAGCTTGACTGGGCAACCGGCGACCTTGCATTGCGCATGAGCCGCGGACTTGTCGCAGTGCGCAGCCGCCATGGTGGCGGGTCTGGCACCATCTGGACCGCCAACGGGCTGATTGTCACCAACAACCATGTCGTCGCGGGTGACACCACCGAGGTGGTCACCTGGGACGACCGCACCTTTGCCGCGAAAGTCGTGGCGCGAGACTCCTCACAGGACCTCGCGGCGCTGCAGATCGCGGCGACCGGTCTCGAGCCCCTGGAATCCGGCGATTCCGGCGCACTGAAGGTAGGCCACGTCGTTTTCGCCATCGGTAACCCGTGGGGAGTGCGCGGGTCGGTCACCGCTGGGATCGTACTCAGCACCGCCGCGGCAACAGTCGAGAATCAGGTTCCGCTTCACCACGCGATCCGTGCGGATCTTCGTCTCGCCCCTGGGAACTCGGGCG
>JBDTVB010000338.1:0-3345 GCA_040007415.1 Anaerolineaceae bacterium | reverse complement strand
GGTGAAGACGGGCACGACGACGGCGTTCAAAGACAACTGGACGCTCGGGTTCACGCCAGAAGTGGCCGTGGGCGTGTGGGTGGGAAACGCGGATGGATCCTCAATGGTGGACGTCTCCGGGGTTGACGGGGCTGGGCCTATCTGGCGAGACGTGATGATGGCGGCGGCAGAAGGCCGCGCGATGAGTTGGCCGGCAAGGCCGCCGGGGATCGTGGACGCGGTTATCTGCAGCCCCGCCGGTCTGTTGCCGGGAGCCAATTGTCCCTCGCCCGTGCGTGAGATCTTCGTGGCGGGGACGGCTCCGGTGGAGCGAGAGTCGTATTACACACGCGACGCCGACGGGCAGATAGCGATCAACCCTCCAGTAGAGGCGATCGCGTGGGCGATGGACGCGGGTTTCAGGATCGGGAACGTGCGGGCGAACGAGGGCGACGGGATACGCATCGTTGAGCCTGGGAGTGGGTCGGTCCTGTTTGTTTCGCCCGAGCTGCGGGACCAGCAATTGCTGTTGCGGGCATCGGCCCCGCCCGGGACCGAGCGTGTCACGTTCTGGGTGGACGGACGGGTAGCCGGAGAGGCGGACCCACGGGACGCACGCCTGGTTTGGCGGCTGGAGCCAGGCTGGCACCAGGTGGAAGCGGTAGCACGGCTCCAGGGCGGTGGATTGGCCACCGCCACATCGACATACGAGGTACGGACACGATGAGCAAGCAGCAGGCTTCCGCGAGTTGGACGACGAGAGTGTGGGCGTGGGGGCAGCCAAAGATGCGGCAACGGCGGTGGCTGCTTGGTTCCGCTGGCGTTCTGGCGGCACTGGTGGTGTTCGGCGTGGGCGCCTGGTGGCTGAGCAGCGGCGATGGTAGTTCGAAGCCGGCGATCCCCGAGCCGCCGGGGTTCGCAGTCAGCCCCGAGGGGGACGACGTACCGCGGCTGGCGCCGATCAAGGTGACGTTTGCCAGCGCCCCGACGGAGCGTTCGCCCGAGAAGCTGCTGATCGCCGAACCCGCGATGAAGGGCACATACACCTGGCTAACGGATAGGACCGTGCTCTTCCAGCCCGAGTTCCCAGGGATGCTGCGGGGCTCAACGTATACGGTGAAGGTGGGTGCGCGTCCCGAGACGGGTCTGATGGAAGACGTGGAGAAGCAGTTCACGGTCACCGGACTGCTCACGGTGCAGCAGGCGATCCCCGGTGACGACGATAGCGAGGTCCCGCTCAACGCCCAGATCATTGTCCAGTTCAGCCGCTCCGTTGCGCCCCTGACCATGCTGAGTGAGCAACGCAAGGACCCGGTGGTCGCGTTCGAACCGGCACTCGAAGGTGCTGGAGAGTGGTTGAACACCTCGATCTACCGGTTCGTGCCGACCAACCTCCAGCCATACACCATGTACAAGCTGAAGGTAGCGAAGGGGCTTTCGTCCGCTGCGGATGGCGTGTTGCGCGAGGACTTTGCATGGAGCTTCCGGACCATTGGTCCGGCGGTAGCTGGCGTATCACCAGACGCGGCGACGGAGTTTGCCAGCCTTCTCCAACCGGTTGTGGTGACATTCAACCAGCCGATGGACAGCAGCGCGGCGCTGGCAATAACGCTGAAGAGTTCGACCGGCATTGCCATACCAGGCTCAGTGGCATGGAGCGAAAAGAACACTGTGGTGATGTTTACGCCGTCCCAGCCGCTCGTCCACCAGACCACGTACACCGCCACTATTCCGAAGGGCCTAAAGGGGGCGACGGGCGGAGAGACGGCGGAAGAGCGGCTGGTCAGTTTCACGACGGTGCCGTTGCCGGCCGTCACGCGCACCGAGCCGGCTCGTGGCGCGACCGACGCACAGCGGTACGGCGTGTCGCTGACGTTCGCATCGCCGATGAATGCCGAGTCACTCGAGGGCAAGCTGAGCGTCAGCGGGTTCACGGCTGAGCAGCTCGATGGGAACCTGTCCGCAGACGAGCGATCGCTACGCGCGAACGTGATCTTGAAGCCGTCATCCAGTTATACCGTTGCGTTGGCGGCGGGGGCGAAGGACCGCTACGGCGAGGTGATGGGCGGCTACACCTTCTCGTTCACCACCGGTGCGTTGCCATCGTCGGTGACGCTGGCGCTGCCGGGATACAGCGCATCGGCGACCTACTCCGCGTCTGTTGAGCCGATCCTCTACTTCCATACGACGAACATGCCAAGCGCGAGTTTCCAGCTCTATCCGCTCACGGATAGCGAAGGGCAGCAGATGTTGCATGGAAACCTGGGCGGGAAGAGTTTCGTTCCGAGCCAGCAGGCCCTGCGGCAGTGGACGGAACCGGTGAACGCGGCGAAGGACGAAATAGTCCTGAACTCCACGTCGCTTTCGGGTGGCGGGCCACTGCCGAAGGGGTACTACTTCCTTCAGAGCAGCGGGCAGTACGCTTCCACATTCGCTTTTGCCGTCGTGGACTCAGTGGTTGTAAGCAAGGTTTCGAACGACGAGTTGGCTGTCTGGGTGCTGGACCATGACAATGGCCAGCCCCTCCCGGGCGTAACAGTGAGGGCGAGCGGTCCCGAGCTCTCGTCACCGGCAGCGACGACCGATGGGAACGGCCTGGCCTCGTTCAAGATCGGATCGCCGACGCTCGGCAAAAATACTGACCGCTCTTACTCCGTTGTGGTTAGCGGGGGAGGGCATTTCGGGTTCGCCAGTACGCGCTGGCAGCAGGGCACGGCTCCCTACCAGCTGAACCTGCCAACCGAGTACTACGCACGCGAGTGGGTGGGCCATGTGTACACGGACCGGCCGATCTACCGGCCGGGAGAGAAGGTGGAGTACAAGGGCGTGGTGCGCGCGGACGATGACGCGCAGTACAGCGTGCCAGGTTCGAACCCGCCGTTGCAGTTCGTGATCATGAATGCGAGGGGCCAGGAGGTGCGTCGCGATGACGTGACAACGAATGGCTTCGGAACCTTCGCCGGAACCTTCGAACTTCCCGCCGACGCAACCGTCGGCGACTACTCGATTTCGTTGCAGTTGAAGGGGTTGGAGAACTTCTTCAACGTGATCACGGGGAACAGCTTCCTGGTGGCGGAGTTCCGCAAGCCCGAGTTCCAAGTTGAGGTGAAGACAGGGAAGCCTTCGTACGTTAATGGCGACTCGATTGATGTGCAGGCGAGCGCGACATTCTTCTTTGGGGGGAAGGTTGCTGACGCAGGGGTTGAGTGGGCGGCGATGGGAGTGCCCTTCCAGATGTCCGTGAAGGGGTACGAGCGCTTTTCGTTTAGTGACTACGACTACTGGAAGCAGGCGGTATACAAGCAGCCGGTTCGCTCGACAGGTACGGCGACAACCGGCGCGGATGGCATTGCTTCGTTCCAGGTG
>JBDTVB010000337.1:0-3364 GCA_040007415.1 Anaerolineaceae bacterium | reverse complement strand
AAACTATTGTCATCAGCTACCGTAGGAAATGACGGTGTCTGGCCGTGCGAAGTTGTCCGAGATGTGATGGAGGACCTGCGCTCTGAATCAGTGATGACAGGAGCGCAGACAGGTCGTTACAACGCACGTGGGGTGCACAGTCGTGGCGAAGGGGGGGACCAGGAACGCCAGCTGGCTCAAGAATACCGCAACTGGGCAGAAGCCTTGCGATTCACGCACCCCTATGTTTCGTCAGAGTTACTCATGGGCCTAGTGAACACCTATGAAGTGGAGGCCGACCGCGAGGACACAGAAGCTGGAATCCGGAGGAGGCTACACTAGCGCTTCATTCAAGAAATGCAGCCTAATAGCTTTGCAGCGTTACCCGTCGCTTTGGGGACTTCTTCGATTGAGGCCAGATGACATCAAATACAGGAGAGACGGATCTATTTAGCTGCGAAAACAAGTGTCCGGCGAGAGAAGTCCAGCAGCTCGTGGTCATTGATAATTTCAGTCTGCCACGCTGCATTTGTATCGTGATGAAAACGATTGGCGTAGTCCAGAAGAAACCGAAGCTCGGCCCTGATTTGTGGAGTAAGTATCTGACCACTAGTGCCTTCTCTTGACTGGGAAAGGCCAATGAAGGACCCTAACAAGGTTCCGGGCGGGAAATGGATTGGGTACGCAACACGAATAAAGGCCTCTAGAATCGAGCGAAGCGCCGCTGCGACTTCGCGCTCGTTGATGCCGATGCTGTTTTCGATATATCGAGACACGAGTTGGTGCCGGCGATCGTGTTCTGTGATGCAATCCTGATTAACATCCCATGCTGCAAGTGTCGATGATTGATTTGCCCTGGCGATTCTCATAGCAGTACGAATCGTGATGTCTGCCCCCTGCCATATCGCACACAAGAATGGCTTGGAATGGGAAAGCACGATGAGCTGGCCCGCGAGACCGTCGAGACGTCGGAGCTCCTGAATAGTTGCAAGGGACCGGTGTTCATCCAAGCTGGTCATTGGATCATCAATAACTACAACGGTCTGGGCAAGGTTGGGTTCACTCTCAAGCTTCGCAAAGAAGAAAGCCAGTGCAAGGGTATTACGGTCTCCGGAACTCATTGTGTTCCTGAAGGACGCGTCGGTGGGACTCGCGCCGGACAAGGGCACCGCATGTGCATTGATGAGTACGGTGTAGTTACAGCTTGCGCCTGCGCGTGTGTTTACTGAAGTGACACTACCTAATCGAAAACCTGCGTTGAAACGTTGTAGATACCGATTGATTGCCTGTTCATAATTGGGAAATACAGCCGTCCGATGCGCGTCGAGCGCCGTCCGGGCAGCTTCCCGCTGTTGTTCGGTCGCAGTCTTGGCACCTTTCTCTGCGAGATATTCGTCGCAAAGCATCATCACGTCAGCCTGCAGTCTGTTTCGTTCAGTGACGAGTGCAGACAGATCCCGTTCAAGCGCCGCCACATTAGCTGAAGCAGCGCGCTCCTTCACTAAGGCAATTTCGCTGTTGGCGGCGACGAGCCTGGTGTTGAGATCGGTAACTGCTCGACGCTGAGCACGGTACGCAGCCACTGCAGCCGTCACTGTTCCGTCAATCGACATCCTTTCTAGCGGCGCTGACTGCTTTGCTTGCAGAACGCTGAGGACCGCCTCGAACGCTACTCTTCTCGCGAGCGCGAGGGCTGCTGTGTCAATATTGATGGCATTGATGGGCGTGAAACGCGCCCAGAATTGTTGGCCCTGTGCAGCTTGCGCAACATTTCTTTCGAATGCGGCAACCACATCGCCGCTATGTGCCGCGGTGAGGGCGCGAATAGCTTCATCAATTGCGGACTTCAGCCCTCTATAAGTTTCGCTGAAATATGCTTGGTAATGCGCGATTAAGGGGGAGCCGTTGAGGCTCTGGGCGCAAAAAGGACACTCGTTCTCCCTGATTCGGCCCAAGCCACTTCCCACCCAAGTTTCTCCATCGCGGCCGAGACTCCTCAAATGGCCTTGCACTCTCTGGGCTGCCGCCGCTTCAAGGTCCGGTAAATGACGAGCTAATAATGCTTCGATGGGGCCGAGGTCGAAATCAAACAAGGCGACTGGATCAAGAGCTCGTTGGTCTCGAATCGCATCGGCTTCACGTCCAGCGGCAAGGTTCTGCTCGGCTGCGCGAATTGCTCCATCTAAATTTTCGCGGGGCTGTAAAGCGCAGAATGCATCAACGGTCAATACACCGCGTAAATGAGCGGGAATCGAATTGCCTTTGCGCTGAAGGTCGCGATTGTGCTGTTCAATGCGATCCACCTGCGCCTGAAGGGCTGCATTGAGAATTACGCCCTGTCCACCGATGATGAGCTCGTGCAAATTGCTGCGGTGTTCGGTTTCCACTCTCATGCCGGAGCAGACGTTTTCGACGACAAATGTGTCATCGAAGACGAGTACGTTTCCTGAGCCGCCCTGCCACGTGCTGTTCTGAAACATTGCGGAATTAACGCCCATACCAGCGAGAACAACATGCGGCGGATTTTGTGCCCCTAGACGGTGGCGTTCGAGAATCGGTCCCGGATCGTCAAGACCAAGTGATCGAAACACAGCGGCCAGCGTCGTCTTGCCGCGACCATTCTCCGCATAGATTAGCGCCAAACGACCAAGTGGCAGAGCTTGCCCGGTTGAGACCGATTCGAACTGCCCAATGTTTCGCAGCAGGTTAATAGCCCTGATCATGTCGCCTAGCTCTTGTAATTTGCCCTGAACCGTTGGAACTGTCCTCAGTCACATGATCGATCTGCAGAACTCCAAGGTATAGGTCCGTGCCTGTGCCTTGAGTGCCCGCCGCCCTGCCCACGTTTTCTAAAGCAATGCCTGCTTCCGGTCTCCGATCACCGAAATATGGCAAGCTGAGGGCTCCCTGGCTAGACTGCCGGGTGTCCGAAAGATAGCATAAATCCGCATCCTATGTGGCGTCGAGACCTACGGCAGCCGTTGTCTTCGGTTGGATTGCGGGGACTGCATTTGAGATTTTTGTAGGTGTCGCCACGTTGGGTTGACTTTTTGTAAATATATCATATATTGTATAATATCTTATTAGCGGAGGAACATGAAATCAGACGACACCAAGACTGAAACACTTCAATTCAAGGTCACAGAACAAGAACGTAAACTGATTGAGCGGTGCGCCCAGGAGGAAGGGACGACGGTCTCCAAGTATGTGCGTGGGGCGGTTTTAATGAGCATGGTGATGGATGGCAAGGCTGAAGCCATCAAGATTGTCGCGAGAGAGGTCGGAGAAAAAACGTTCGCCATGGTGCGGCAGAAGCTGACTCGACCGGCCCAGGAAGGACGCTGAGAAGAGTGCTATCCGCCTCACCATCAACAGGCAAAGCCGG
>JBDTVB010000336.1:0-3364 GCA_040007415.1 Anaerolineaceae bacterium | reverse complement strand
GCAGCGCGGCGCCGCCAATTCGAACGGTGGCGCGAGATGCTTCAGCAGAGTTTGAAGCAGTAGTGGCGCGCGCCCTGTCGCTGAACCCGCTGGATCGTTTCGCTACAGGGGCCCAGTTCGCCTCTGCTCTGCGATCCGTGCCCGCTGCGTTGGCACGGCCCTCCCCGACGATCAACCCGCCACCACGGCGGATTCCGCAGCCACTTGTCGCACCGAAGGGGCGGCAAAGCGGGCCATCGAACGCGCCTCCAGCCAGGGATTCTGGGCGGAAGCAGGTGCAGCCGCGGGCGGTTGGAGCTGGCCCAGCAATCGCCATAGTCGTGGGCGTTGTGCTCCTCGCTTTGGCTGCGGGCGGCGCGTTCGCCATTTTTCTCAGGCAACGCGGAGATGACAATGTGGCGCCTCCAGCCCCCACGTCGACAAGCGTGGCCACAGTAGAAACCACGAAGACTGCCACTCCCAAGCCAACGAACGAACCCACCCTGACTCCCACTCCCTCCGTAACCCCGACGCCCCGCCCATCGCCATCCGCCTCGCCGCGTCCAACGTCGTCGCCCACGGGGACGAGCGTCGCCACGGTGTCGACCTCGCCGACCGCCGGAGCGACCCCGACCGGCATTGCTCCCACGAAGAGCCCCGTGGCGATCCCCAGTCCCTGATGTTGCGTCGTCTGATGGGTGTCGCACCGCGATGTCCGCTACAACTCGGAAACCTTAACCCTAACGGAAGGATGCTCATGACTCTCCAGATTCGGCGGGAGCTCGACCTCGTCGAACACCTGACAAACTCGGATTCGACGAATTCTGGGTTGGTGAACTCCACTCGGGAGGATGGGAGACGATCGCTTCGACGGAATTGTTTCTCGCGGCCGCCGGCGAGCGCACGACGCGGATCAAGTCGGGAACGGGCGTGATTTCACTGCCGTACCGTCACCCGTTTTAACGTCGCCCAGCGGCTCGTGCAGTTGGACCATCTCACTCGCGGCAGGGCGATGCTTGGTGTGGGGCCAGGCGCGTTGCCCTCGGATGCCTGGACGCGTGGTATTGAACCGATCACCCAGCGCGACCGCATGGATGAGGCGCTGGGAGTGATCCTGCGGCTGCTGCTTGAGGACGAACTGTTCTCCTACAAGAGCGACTGGTTCGAACTTCGTGATGCCTCATTGCAGATCAAGCCGTTGCAGGAGGAGGTCCCGGTGGTAGTTGCCTCGACTGTCAGCCCCGCCGGGATGAAGAGCGCAGGCAAGCACGGTGTCGGCGTAATCTCCGTGACGAGTCACAGTGTTGAGGGCTTGGCGGCGCTGCCAACGCAGTGGGGATTCGGTGAGACGTACGCGCAGGAGAACGGCCAGGTTATCGGTCGCGAGAACTGGCGAATCAACATGCAGTGGCACATTGCTGAATCGAAGGAGCAAGCCATCGCGGAGGTCGCCGAGGGTCTCAAGCGCTGGCACAATGAGTACAACGTAGACATTCTTGGGCGCCCCAACGCCACTCATATCGAAGACGGCGCTCTCCTCGCCCTTGGTACGCCGGAAGAGGCAGTCGAGCGAATCCACAACCTTCAGAAAGTGTCGGGTGGCTTTGGCGTTGCCCTGGGCTTCGCCCACGATTGGGCAAGCCGCGAGAACATGTTCCGCAGCTACGAGATGTTCGCGCGTTACGTCGTCCCACGGGTGAACAAGATGATCGACCCGATCCAGCGTTTTGCTGACTTCGTTGGCGCTCGCAAGGGAGAGTTGATGGAAGGCGCTGGGCAGGCCGTGCTAGCCGCAATCCGGTCGCATAACGCTTCTCACCCGCGTCAGCAGAAGAGCGAAGCGGAGGCTGGCCAGCGGACGTTCTAGTTGGTGGCCGCGCGCGAGGCGCGGAAGAGCCGGATCGGGGCTGGTAGGCCCTTCATGAAGACCGGTCCGAGCTCGTCGAAGCAGAAGCCCGGGGCATCGGCACCGATGCGCGCAACGGTCTCAGCACTGAGCAGCACCTCGCCCGGTCCCGATTGGTTGACGATCCGGGAGGCGACGTTCACGTCGTGTCCAACGATATCGTCACCTCTTCGCGTCTGGCGGCCCCAGTGCAGTCCCATTCGAACCCAGAGAGGTGGCCGGTCGCCCGGCGATTCCGACTCGAAACGTTCCTGGAGGGAGACGGCCGTTTCCAGGGCTGAGCAGGGATCCGGGAACCAGAGAAGTAACCCGTCGCCCAATTCCTTCACGATGCGGGCCCCTGGCGGGAGGGCGGCGGTCACAATTTCTTCCTGCCGTCCGAGGAGTGCCAGCGCCTCAGAGTCGCCCCGAAGCGCGGTGAACTCCGTGAACCCTACGATATCGGTGAACAGGACCGCACCCTCGATTGCCGGAGGCAACTCGGCCGTGAGCTCCGCAATCACGCGCAGACCACTTTGATCTTCCCGTTCATTGAGCGGACTGCCACTTTGCAGTCGGTGCCGCTGGAGAGCTCGCAACTGGTGTCGCCCTTGACCGCATAAAGGCTGGCCGCAGGCCTGGTTCCCGCTGGAAGCCGCACGGTAACAGCGCCCGACATCGTCTCGATCGCCACATCACTTTCGCCGTTGGTGGCCAGGTCTACTTGACCGGTGGCGGTGCGGACTCGAGCCGCGCCCGAGGCGTTAGCGACGCTCACCTTCCCTGATAGGGTCGCCACTTCAGCGGTGGCTAGCGAGCCAGCTTGAACCGAGCCAGATGCGGTCTGGACGCGGCAGCGGTCACCGCAGGTTCCGATACTGACGTTTCCCGATTCGGAGCGAAGGTCGGCGGCGCGAGCCGACTCGACCAGGACGGTGCCAGAGGCGCTCGTGGCACGGATGTCACCCACGTGACCGGATACTGCGATTCGGCCACTACCTGTGCCGATAATCATATTGGTGCCCAACGGGCAGCGAACGCCAATCGTGGACGAGCCGTGATCACTGGAGACCACGAGCGTGCCGTCGATGACTTCGGCTATCGTGTGTTCCCCGGCGAGAAGAAAATCCTCCCGCCCTTCCGCGAAGACGTCGACGCGCCCTGAGCGCGAGATAACTCTGAGGCAAGTGATGTTGTCAGGCTCGACGGCGGTTTGATTGGCATTCATTTCTCGCGGATTGTAACCCGATCGTCTGGGCGGTGACTGTGCCGCACTTCACACGCTCCGCGGCCCATAGCGCGAACAGCCTGACTCTCGACGAAAGCGCAGCTCGATGGGCGACTCGGCGAGGACGTTTGCCCAGGTTTAGGTTCTCGCATGCGAATGCCTCGGTCCTCGTAGCGCCGAACCGGTTGATGCCGGTTGAACGGGTTCGACGATCGCTCTAGACTGCGAAGTCCGGGCGGTTAGCTCAGTTGGTTAGAGCGCGTCGTTCACAC
>JBDTVB010000335.1:0-3369 GCA_040007415.1 Anaerolineaceae bacterium | reverse complement strand
GTCGAGCCAAAAGTCAACGATCTTGAGGATGTCAGTTATGACCGCGGGGTTATCGAAGTTGAGGTCGGGCTGGTGGGAGTAGAAGCGGTGCCAGAAGTACTGACCAGCGATCGGGTCCCAGGTCCAGTTCGAACGTTCGAAATCCTTGAAAATGATGCGCGCAGTCGAGTACTCAGCGGCGGTATCGCTCCAGACGTAGTAGTCGCGCCAAGGGTGGTTCTTCGGGGCCCGGCGGGCGCGCTGGAACCATGGATGCTGGTCGCTGGTGTGGTTGAGGACGAGCTCGGTGATGACTCGCAGACCGCGCGCATGCGCTTCAGCGAGGAAGACCTGGAAATCGCGTAGCGTGCCGTAGCCGGGGTGGATAGTCTTGAAGTCGGCGATGTCGTAGCCGTCATCGCGCAGCGGAGAGGCGTAGAACGGCAGCAGCCAGATCGCGGTTACGCCCAGGTCACAGATATAGTCGAGCTTCTTGGTGAGGCCGCGGAAGTCACCCATACCATCGGCATTGCCATCACAGAAGGCGCGGACATGGAGTTCGTAAATGATCGCGTCTTTGTACCATGCGGGATCGGTGGAGAGTCCCGGGCGATTCTGTTTTGTGGTGCTTTTTGCTGGCAAGAAGGCCCTCGTTTCCTAGAAGAAGTAGTCGAAATCGCGCTCGGTGCGACGCTGTCGGCGAAGCTCGAAGATGTGCGCCGGCGTGACTGCCGGATCGAGTTCCACGTAGTTTTCCCGGCCCTGCCAAACGTAGCTACCACCGGCCAGGAGGTCAGCGGCGAGGTACTGGCCGCTGAAGGACACGGAGAGCGCTTCTTCGTCCAGTTTCAGGACGCCGGCCTGAATGTGATGTGGGTCAAGGTTCACGACGACGACGATGAGGTCATCGCCTCCGGGTGTGTGTTTGCTATAGCAGAGTAGCCACTCGTTGGTTGTCGGGTGAAACAGCAGGGTCTCGTTCTGGTGAAGGGCAGCACTCTCACGGCGGATGGTGTTCACGCGGGTGATCACTGACCCAAGGCTCCAAGGGCTGGAAGTATTCCAGGAGCGCATCTGGTATTTCTCGGAGTCCCGGTACTCTTCGCTCCCGGGCCGGAGGGCGGTCGCCTCTCCAACTTCAAAAGGGGGACCGTAAATGCCGTAACTCGCGGAGAGAGTAGCAGCCAGCACGAGCCGGACGATGGCAGCGGGACGACCGCCGGCCTGCAGGTACTCCGGTAGAATGTCGGGAGTGTTTGGCCAAAGGTTCGGGCGCAGGTATTCGCGGCCAGGGCCGTGAATCAACTCAGTGAGATACGTGACAATTTCGTCATGTGTGTTGCGCCAGGCGAAGTATGTGTAGGACTGGCTGAAGCCGCGTTGGGCAAGCCCGTGGAGCAGAGCAGGCCGGGCGAAGGCTTCGGCGAGGAAGACCACCTCCGGGTAGCGGGCGTACACGCGGGCGATGAGCCATTCCCAGAACGCAAGCGGCTTGGTATGGGGATTATCCACGCGGAAGACGCGGATGCCCAGCTCAACCCAGTGCAGGGTCGTCTCGAGGAGTTCCTCCCAGAGCCCGGCCCAGTCGTCGCATTCGAAGTCGAACGGAACAATATCTTCGTAGCGTTTCGGAGGGTTTTCAGCGTAGGCGATGGACCCATCGGGAAGACGGCGAAACCACTCGGGGTGCTCCGTGACCAGGGGATGATCCGGGGCGCATTGAAAGGCAAGGTCCAGCGCAACTTCAACATTGAGACGGCGGGCTTCGGAAACGAACTCCCGGAATTCCCCGAGGGTACCCAGCTGGGGATGGATGGAACGGTGCCCGCCTTCGCTGGAACCGATCGCCCAGGGGCTCCCTGGGTCGCCAGGTGAAGCGCCGACCGAGTTGTTCGGCCCCTTCCGGTTCGTTCGACCGATAGGGTGAATCGGCGGCAAATAGACCACATCGAAGCCCATCTCCGCTGCCTGTTTCAACCGCGGGAGCGAAGTCTTGAACGTGCCGTGGGCTCCATCAGCCCCCGTCGAGCGAGGGAAGAACTCATACCAAGCGCTGAAACGCGCGAGCACAGGGTCGACGTTGATCCGCCGGATTGGACTTTCGCAGGAAAAACGCCGCACGGTGTGCGCAGCAACGAGAAGAACGAGGGCCGTCTGGCTGCAAATCCCCTCAAAATCCTCAGCAGAAGCGAGGCGAAGCGCGTTCGCTGCGGATTGCATGGCCAACCGGTCGTTTAAGTCAGCGGACATTGTCGCTGTTTCGATGAGGAGTGCGCCCTGTTCGAGAGCCACGCCCAGCTCCTGTCCAGCGGCAGCTTTCGCTCGCAGGCCAGACAGCCAGGTGCGGTAAGGGTCAACCCAGGCCATCATGCTGAATTCCCACCCGCCGAGGCGGTCGACCGTAAAGTCACCAGACCAGATATCGAGGCCCGGGTTCGTGCGGCGCAACTCGGTTTCTCGCCACGGGGTTTCGCCAATCGGGCGGAAACGCACCACTCCTCCGAGAACATCATGGCCGTCTGCGACAACCTGCGCCCTGACGGTAACGGCGTCACCAAGGCATCGCTTGGCGGGGAAACGGCCGCCTTCGACTTCGGGTTGGAGTGACCCGATGACGACACGCGACCACTGCGGCGTGTCGGCCTGAACGGCTTCAGCGCTGAGCGGCGTTGAAACCGGAAACTCCTGGGCATCAGACATTTGCGTGCTCCTTGGCGATTTGGGCTCGGTGAGCGAACTAGCGTCCCTCTTGTACCTTGTCGAAGTGGCAGCAGAATCCGGGATCGACGGTGTCGGAACGGGCTGCCGACCGGCGGTGGGAAACGTTGAATTCACGCGACGCTGCACCATGACAGGTATCAGACTGCATCACCTGGGAACCAGGCGCATTTCGCTTATACGAGCGGTATTTCTTGTAGCGAAAGGTGGCCGTAAACGATATGCCATGGCCGATTGCGCGAAGCGGCAGGGCCAGAATGGCATCTCTGCACGACTTCAGGGCGAAGCAAGATGTCCCTCCGGTTGCCAACTTGCCTCAAAAAGACAAGATAATCGCTCATTCCGCGAATTCTGTGGGAAGCATCCGCACGACGCTGACCCGATTACTTCCAGTATATGCGACACGCTCGGTACCGGTGTGTACTCCTTCGATGTTGTCGCAGTGGTCTCACTCCCAGGCGCCGGCTTGACCGCTCGATCCACCGCGCCACCAAAGTGCCGTCCCGATGACCAGTAAGAATCCTGCAGTCGCCAAACCGAGCTGAGGGTCAAGCCAGCGCGAAGGAGTCGAGTCAATCTCTCCGAGTTAAGCGCGCGGCGATTGGTTCTGAAACCGCTCAGTCGCGCGATAGTCCCGCCGTCCAGATCTGAAACGGAAGGACTATCACCCGC
>JBDTVB010000334.1:0-3374 GCA_040007415.1 Anaerolineaceae bacterium | reverse complement strand
CGACTGTCACGTTGTAGGGGACTTCGAAGCCGGGATGGTATTTCTGGTGCATGACTCCGAAGGTCCGCACGGTGCCGCGGCCGCTGGCCGTTACCCAGGCAAAGTCGGGGGAAAGGCAGTCGTCGCAGTGGTGGCGGGAAGGCAGGCGAACTGCCCCACACGTCGAGCATTTCATCAGCATCAGGCGGCTGTGCATTGCGCCTTCGAAGAACGGGCGTGAGGAGTCATCGGCTTCTGGGAGCGGTTTGGATACTGTTCGGTCTTGTGTCACGGGTACGCTCCTAAACGGCGTGAGGGCTGAGGATGAGGGCGGCGTGGTAACTCAGGCTGCCGCCGTTGCCAGTGCAGAGGATTCGGTCGTGTTTCGCGACCTGCCGGTCTCCGCCAGCGCCGCGAACCTGGATAATCGCCTCGCTGAGTGGGGTCATCCCCCACATGTAGTACCCCGAAAGCTCGCCGCCTCCGGTGTTCGTGGGCAGACTTCCGCCGGGACCGAGTTTGCCGTCCGCAACGAAGGGACCTCCCTCGCCCTTCTTGCAGAACCCGTAGTCTTCCAGGGTGACCAACACGGTGTACGTGTAACAGTCGTAGAGTTCGCAGACGTCGATTTCGTCCACCGTGCAGCCGGCCATGGCGAACACGGTCTTGGCCGCGATCTTGCCACCCGTTTCGGTCTCCCAATCGCTGCCTGCGCGGCCGTGGTCGCCCGGGTGGCCCTGGCCCATGCCGTGGATGTAGACCGGAGGCTGTGCCAGGGACTTCGCGCGGTCCGCCGAGCTGACGATGACCGCGATGGCGCCGTTCGAGACGAGGCAGCAGTCCAGCAGGTGGAGGGGCTCGATGATCCAGCGGGAGGCGTGATAATCGGCCATCGTCATCGGCTCCCGCATCTGGGCGAGCGGGCTCATGACCGCCCACGCGCGTTGAGAGACGGCGATTTGGCCAAGGTGGTCCTGCGTGGTGCCGTAGAGCGCCATGTGCCGTCGCGCAGCCAGGGCGTAGGGAGTGTTTGCGCCGAAGTAGCCAGCGGCGGCGTAGAGGCCGGGCATGCCTTTTGGTCGCGACGGGTTCCGAGCGGCGGCTCCGTATGCCGCGCCAGCGGAGGTGTTCTCCTTCAATGGCGCATCGGCGAAGACGCAGATGACATTGTTGGCCATCCCGGCGGCGATCGCCATGGTCGCGTATTGCACCATCTGGGCGGCGGTGGAACCGGCGGCGTTCATGTGGTTCATGAGCCGGAGGTTTTCCAGGCCAAGATAGTTTTGGAGGCCGAGGGTGAGGCCGCCACCGGTGGTCCCCGTTATGCCTGCATTGATCAGGAGGCCGTCGATCTCGTTCTTCACCAGGCCGGAGTCCGCGATCGCGGCGCGAACCGCGTCGGCGGCCAGTTCGGCGGTGGTCTGCCCGTAGATGCGGCCCATCGGGGTTATCCCAAGGCCGGTGATTGCGGCGGCGCCCCGCAGCGGATGTGGCATGTAGCCCTCCCTATACGGGCGCATCTTAGATAGCTCTCGCCTAGTCGGCCAGCAGACCTAGAATCGGTAGTGCTGGTAGTCTCGCGCGACGATTGTGCGGTCGAGGCCGTTGCTATCGACGCCCGGGCCGAGGTGCGTGAGCAGCAGCTGGGCGTCTGGTCCAAGTGCCGCGTGTACCTGTGGTATGTCCTCCAGCAGGTTCATATGGATGTCAATCTTCCCGTCGCGTGAGGCGCACTCGCTGACGAGCACTTCGGCACCGCGCGCGAGATCCAGTACTGCGTCGCAAATGGCGCTGTCGCCGGTGTAGGCGAACCGCCGGCCACCGAGCCGCGCCGAGTAGCCGAGGCTGAGGTCAAGTCGCGTGTCGTGCTTGACAGCGACGGGCTCCAGTTCGAGGGCCCCGATGCGGATCTTCTTCCCCGGCTCGGCCACCACCCACTCGATGTCGTAAGTGATGTCGAAGAGGCCGGGGTAGACGCGGTTGCCGATGTCCCGTGTCAACTGTTCGGTGCCGGGAGGTCCCACAATGCGAACCGGCGTTGTCCGGCCCTCGTATTTCCAATGCAGCAGGAGAAACGGCAGCCCGAGAAAGTGGTCGCCGTGGTGATGGCTGAGGATGATGGCCTCTAAGTCATTCGCGTTCACGCCAAGCTTGTTGAGGGAGATCAGGGTCTGGGGTGGCGTTTCAAAGAGGTAGCGGTCGTTGGCGAGGAATCCGTTCCAACAGAGTCCCCCGGGAGCGAATGCGTTTCCGGTGCCGACGAAGCGAAGATCCAATTGGGTCATGCGCAGATTTTACCGGGTCTGACGGTGTGGGGTTGGAGACGAAGCTCACGTTGGATTGTCGGCGCTGTTGGCCGCACAATTCAAAAGTGAGCTATCGGGTAGGGATCATCAACGTCACAGGCTTCGCAGGGATGGAAGCCGCACGGCTGCTTTGGAACCACCCTGAGGCTCGAATAACGTCCGTTACCGGGCGATCGCTTGCCGGGGAGCGGCTCGGCGACGCCTTTCCTCATCTCTCGGTGTACGGCGACCTGCGAATTACGGCGGAAATTGAAGGCGACGTCGACGTGGTGATGTCGGCGCTGCCGACGGCTGAGAGCGCGGTCGCGTGTGCCCCCTTTGTTCGGGCCGGCGTGAAGGTCATCGATATCGCGGCTGACTTTCGGCTGAAGACACCGGCGGCGTTCGAGGCATGGTTTTCGAAGCCTCATCCCGCGCCGGAACTACTGGCCGAGGCTGTTTACGGTTTGCCTGAACTGAACCGCGCCGCGATCGCGAGGGCGAGCCTGGTCGCCAACCCAGGCTGCTATCCTGCTGCTTCGATCCTCGCGCTGGCGCCCGCAGTCGCTGCGGGATTGGTCGGAGACCAGATCGTCGTGGACGCCAAATCGGGAATCTCCGGAGCGGGTCGCGGCAGTGGCGGGAGCTTCGGGTACGCCGAAGTAAACGAAGACGTTTCGGCGTACAAGGTAGCGAACCACAACCACCAGCCGGAGATCGCGCAGGAGCTCGGCGCACTACGCGAGGCGCCGCCGCCGAGGATCACCTTCGTGCCGCACCTCGTGCCGATGACCCGTGGGATTCACGCCACCTGCTACGCGCCTCTGTTGCGCGCCGTGAGCCAGGCGGAGGTGCGTGATGTCTACAAGTCGTTCTACAGAGGGGCGGCGTTCACGCAAGTGACCGATGCACCCCCCCACACGAAGCACACGCTTGGGAACAATATGTGCCTCGTTCATCCCGTGGTAGATGAACGGAACGGCATGCTCGTAGCCATTGGCGTCCTGGATAACCTCGTGAAGGGCGCTGCGGGACAGGCCATTGAGAACATGAACCTGATGCTCGGAATCGACCAGACGGCGGGACTTAACCTCGCCGCGGTGTACCCCT
>JBDTVB010000333.1:0-3392 GCA_040007415.1 Anaerolineaceae bacterium | reverse complement strand
ACTCGCGGATGTGCGCGATGTGGATTTCAGCGGCGCCCACCTCGGCGGCGTGCGGCTCGCCGACGCCAACCTGCTCCGAGCCGGCTTCAAAGGCGCGCTCCTGGACGCGTTTTGGTCGAACACGATCTGTCCAGACGGCACGAACAGCGACCTCGATGACGGTGACGCGAAGAGCTGCGCCAACAACCTGATCCCTTGAGCTCCGCTTAGCCCTCAGTCGAAGGCGGCCGCCTAGCCGTCCCGCGCCACAAACGGCACAAACCGCTTGAACTTCGGCGGCGGTGGCGGGGCCGGGTCCGCCAGCCGGGTGATGACAACATCGTGCCCGGCGCCGCCCTTGTACGTGATCTTGAACTTCGGGTCGGGCGAAGCCGGCGAGTCCGTGAGGGGGCCTTTAACCGTGAACGTCGCGCTCTCAGCCAGGTTCTTGCCATCGGCGAAGTCGTGGAATGTGTCCTGCAGATCCGTCGCACCGTAAACGAGCGTGATCGCCTGGCCAACGGGCGGCATATAACCGCGGAAGTTCACCCGGAGCACCGCGCTATCGAGAAAGATCTGCCCGGACATCAGGATTTGCGTGAAGCCAAGTCCCGCGGTGGGACCAGCAATCTCCCAATCGACCACCACGTCCGGCGCGAACTGGAGAGTGGGAAACCGGGCGAAGCCGTACTTGTCATTGAGCGAGACCAGGCCGAGGTTGCCCGTGGTTATGATCGTTTCGCCGAACGTGCCGTAGCCCACGAGTGCCGCGCGATAACCTCCGCCCCCCTGCACGGTGAACGTTGAGCTTGCCGGGAACGTCGCTCCCTCCAGGTAGAGGGCGCCGCTGTTCACAAAGATGTTGCCCGTGTAGGTAGACGCGCCACGGAGGGTCTGCCCGCCGTTCGAGCAACAGAGGATCTCCGATGGCTGGGCGCCCGTGATTTTGCCGCTAAATACCGCGCCCGTCCCCTCGCCAGCGATGAAGAGGCGTGATTCTACGCTGAACATTTCGAGCTCACCGGTCCCTGAGATGGACCGGATGGAAACAACGCAGGTCGCGGAGAATTGCGCGTTGTTGAGTACGATTGCCGCGTTCGGGGCGCTGCTGCAGAAGCCGCCGATGACCGTCAGAGACGAGAACAACGCCCTTGTCCCAGGATTCGCCGAGATGGTGCCTGCGAATGTAATCGGGTAGACGAAACTCACGATCCCGCCCTGAATTGAGAGTGTGCCAGACCCGATCAGGTCTCCATCGAACTCCATATCCCCGCCGCCGTACTTCGTGAGCGTGTGGCCGGCCATATCCAGGGCAATCGTCCCGAGCGGTGACAATCGATCCCGCATGAAAAGGCGCGAATCGGTCGGCAGTGAGACCTGGGCGTCCCCGGTGAGCACGATCGGCAAGTCAAGAAAGACGTCTCCAAACAGGCCTGTCGTCACCTGTATCGCAGATGAGATCGCGATCCGGTTGCCGACGATGGTGACGCCACGGCTGATCGAGAGCGTATCCAGGAGGAGGCCCGGAGGGCGGTTGTTGTTCAACGTCTTACCAACGGCGGCCGCCCCGATCGTGACGGAATCGCCATTCACCGGCGCCCCGGCCGGGCTCCAGTTCCCGGGCGTGCTCCAAACACCATCGATGGCCCCCGTCCAGACCCGCGTGGTTGCGGCATGGGCGGTACGGCCGGGGCTCGCGCCGCCTATTGTTGCTACAGATAGCAACAGGCCGAGCAAGACGGCGAACTTCAAGCGGTGCATCTCTTTCGCTCCGGGGCGGCAATCGCGTTGCCGCGCATACTACACGGCTGTCGGGCGAGGGGCGGCACGCGTAGCACGCTTTACCTGAGCGGCCCCGGCAGGTTGGTCCGGTGGTCACGCCTGAAGGCGCCTGGCTCAGCCTTCGGTTGTGGGCGGGCCGCCTTGCTGTGGGCCCTTGTTGCGACCGCGCCCGCCGCGACGTCCTCGGCGGCGGCTGCCGCCGCCTTCGGGGGCTGTGCTTTCGGATGGGCTTTCGGCTGCCGGGTCGCGCGGCGGTGGCGGGGTCGCGCCGGGTGACCGCTGGAAGATGCGGCCCTCGCCGAGGTTCGCCGGGGTGCCGGTCTGCGGGCGCGGGCCGCGGGGCGCGCGGTCTTCGCGGGTTGGTTGCTGGGCTGGCTCGTTCGTCTGTGGGCGCGGCTCGCCGCGGCGATTGCGGTTCCCACGGTTGTCGCGCGCGGCCGGACGCTCACCCTCGGGCTGCGGTTCGCTCACCGGGGGCGGCCCCTGCGGTTGGCCCTGGCCTCGGCGTCCGCGCTGCTGATTCGGTGGGGGCGCCTGGACTGGCGGCGCTGCGCCCGGGCGAGGCGGACGCGGGCCAGATTGCTTGCGCGGGCCGCCACCGGGCAGACGCCCCCGTCCCGGGCCGGGATCGGGCAGCGCCCCTCCCCAACCATCGTCCCCGAACTCTTTGCGTGCCGCCTCCTGCAGGTCCTCTTCGGTCGCTTCGATCATCCCCTGGGCGATCGCATCGGCGCGGCTGATACTCGGCGGCGGGTCACCGATCTTGCTGCTGGGGTCCCAGCGCACAACCAGGCCGAGGTCGCGGTCCGTCACTTCGATGCGCTGGCCATCGACCACCAGCGTCACCTGGCGGCGAAGGATGTTGACGCCGATGACGCGCCCCTCGCCCGTGGGCGTGCTACAGCGCTGGCCAATCTTCGGCAACGCCTTTCGCATCTCCTTGTAGCCCTCTTCTTCGTACGAAAGGCAGCAGAGGAGGCGACCACAGAGCCCGCTGATCTTCTGCGGGTTGAGCGGCAAGTCCTGCTCCTTGGCCATGCGGATCGAGATCGAAGGGAAGGTGGTGAGCCAGCTGGAGCAGCAGAGTTCCCGCCCGCAGATGCCGTAGCCGCCCGCCAACTTCGCCCGGTCACGCGCGCCCACCTGGCGCATGTCCACCTTCACGCCGAAGCGGTCGCTCGCCTTGCGCATCACGCTGCGGTAATCAACGCGATCTTCGCTGCTGAAGGAAAGGGTCAGCCGCCGTCCGTCGAGGGTGAATTCGGCGCCATCGATGTGTGCTCGAAAGCCGGCATCCTCGCCGAGACGCCTCGCTTCGGGGAGGAGTTCGGTCGCCTGGCGCACCAGGTCATCGGCGCGGCGGATGTCGGCCTCGGTGGCGAGGCGAAGGATCGGCTTCAGCTCATCGCGGCCGAGTTCGTTGACGACGACCTGGTCCGGGCCAATGACCACCTTGGCGATCTCCGGCCCACCCGAGTTTTCGACAACCACATACTCGCCCGGTTCGAGGCGCATGCCCCCGGCATGGAAGTAGAAGATCTTGCCGGCGTTGCGAAAGCGCACGCCCGCGACGGAAGACTGAGAGTCACGCATAGGATGCGGTAGGTTTCCTGAAAGGTTATGGGAAGTGT
>JBDTVB010000332.1:0-3397 GCA_040007415.1 Anaerolineaceae bacterium | reverse complement strand
CCGGGCCGGTAGGGTTGGTCACCAGCGAAATCATCTCGCCGCCAACAGCCACGCCTGCCGGGTATCCGCAGAGCCGGGCGCGAGTTGACCACGGGGGCGATTCAGCGCCGTCCGCGCTATGGCCGGCTGTGCCGGCGTGGTCGGCGAGATAGGTGGCATAGCCTGCGGCAGCCGCGTTGAGTGTGGAGGAGACAACTAGCGGGTTCGATGGATCGGAGCCAGGGATGTACTGGTTGCGCCAGGTGTTGTGCAGTTGCAGCCACTCCTGCTCTTCACCCGAGTTGGCGTGGGCCACGCATGGGGCGATCGCGGAGGCCGGCAGCACGCGAACCACAAACAGGCCTGTGGCGATGAAGAGAGCGAGACCGATCCCTCCGGGAATCCAGCGATTGCGCGTCATTGCGCGTCGTATCTGCATAGGCGTCCGACCATAACACGGTTGGTTGCGTGAAGGTCAATCAGCGAGCGCGAGCACCGAGCCGTCCGCACTGAGGCGTTGCACGTGCCGGTCACCGCTTGATCAGCTGCCATTTGAGGATTGCGGGGCCGCCCGAATCGGCGAGCGAGAGGCGGATCGGCAACGGCTTGCCCTCCTCCTTGGTGAGTGCGAGGAGCAGGGTGCCCTTGCCCTTGGCTGGCGAAATTGTCACCGGTTCGTTGTTGATCACCACGCCGATCTCGCCCTCGTACGTGACCTGCGCGTGGTATTCGCCGGGAGCGCCTTCGAACTGTGTGATGGCGAGCAGGCGCCACTGATCATCGGGCACGTCCAAGAAGGGGGAGCCGGGGTACTCAAAGTCGATGTTCGGGAGGTTTCCCTGGCCGATGACGCGCTCTGGGCTGCCGCCCTGGAGGAAGGTCACCGTCCACTGCGTCTCGCCATCGATCGGATGCGGCGGCTGTGTGGGTGTTGGGGTGGGCAGTTCTCGCGGCTTCACGTTGGAGTCGCCGGGATTGGACGAGTAGAAGAACGCGCCAATGGCAAGTGCGCAGGCGAGCACGCCGAGGCCCACCCATTCGCGGAACCCGAGGCCGGAGCGTTGCATGGCCTCAGGTTCCGATGGCTGCGCGCTACCTGCTAGTGCGCGTAAGCGAAGCGCAAAGGGTACAGGCGGGACGCCCCGTCGAGAACCGGGTGGCGGCCGCGCGAGCGTTTGCGTTATGCTTCCGCGCGAGGCTACGCAGATGAAGGTTCGCAACAGCACCACCCTCTAGCTCCGCCGGGCGCAGGGACCCGGATACCACACGATGTGTGTTCAGGCCGCGCCGCTGTATTCGCGGCGCGCCCGGGTAGGCTCTTGGTCTGCCTCCGCCAAGCGGTTTCAAGCATCGTCCTCTTCCTCCTCGCTTGTTTGTGCGCGCCGCCTGTTCGGCTGCGCGCTGAAGGGTATTTCTGTTGCGCTCTCGATTTATTGGACTCTGGCGCCACCCGGACTTTGTCCGGCTGTGGGCCGGCGAAACGATCTCCATTTTCGGCTCACTCATCGGCTACCTGGCCCTTTCGTTCACGGCTATCCTCTGGCTGGACGCCAGTCCACTCGAAATCAGCATTCTCGCTGGCGCCCAGCTCGTGCCCGGATTCGTCGTCGGGTTGGTTGCAGGGGTTTGGGTGGACCGGTTGCGACGCCGCCCGATCATGATCCTTGCCGACCTCGGGCGGTTCGTGGCGTTGCTTACCATCCCGGCGGCGGCGCTGTTCGATCTACTCACCATCTGGCAGTTGTACGCGGTGGCACTGGCGGCCAGTACGCTCACCGTCTTCTTCGATGTTGCCTACCAGTCGTATCTCCCGACGCTCGTCGTGCGTGACCAACTGGTCGAAGGCAACGCCAAGCTGACGGCGAGCGCCTCCGTGGCGGAAGTTGGGAGCTTTAGCCTGAGCGGTTGGCTGGTGCAGCTCGTTTCTGGGCCGGGTGCGATCTTGATAGACGCGGTCTCGTTTCTCGGCTCGGCGTTCTTCGTCTGGCGAATCCGGACAGCGGAGCCGCCGCCCATTCCGGAGCATGAGCGTACGGGCGTCTGGCAAGAAGCAAAGCAGGGACTACGCGTGGTCTGGCATGAGCCGATCGTGCGCTCGCTGGCATTAGCGAACGCGATCGCGATGTGCGGAGGCAGAATCCTTAGTGTGGTGTTTCTTCTCTACCTCAACCAGGAGGTTGGGTTCGGGCCTGGTGCCCTGGGGATGATCTTCGCAGTTGGCGGGGTCACATCGCTGGCGGGTAGCTTGCTCGCGGGGCGATCGCACCTGTTTGGCGGGCTTGGACCGGCGATGGTTTTGGCCGCCGCGGTACGGGCCGTCGGGACGCTGTTCATGCCGCTCGCCTCCAGCGTCTCGGTTCTCGGCACTGGTCTGCTGGTGGCGAACCAGTGTGTCACCGACCCAGCCGGGAGCTTCTATGACATCAACGACGTGAGCCTGCGCCAGGCGGTGACGCCCCACGAGGTGCAAGGGCGGATGTTCGCCAGCTGCCGGTTCATCGATTTCGGGGCGATGCTGCTCGGGACGGCGATCGGTGGCGTCCTTGGCGAACTGATCGGTCTGCGCGAGACGCTGTTCGTGGCAGTCGGGCTCAGTGGCATTTCGGCGGTGTGGCTGGCGCTCTCTCCGGTAGCGAAGTTGAAGGGGGTGCCGGAGGCTGTGGTGGTGGCTGGTTAGCCGTCTACTCCACGCCGAAGAAGCCGAAGAGTTCGGGGTATTTCTTCAAGCTGGCGCCGCCGTCAATGTAGAGCGTCTGGCCAGTCATGAGGGATGAGGCGTCCGAGGCGAGGTAGAGGGCGAGCTGGGCGATGTCCTCTGGCTCGCCCACGCGGCCCATCGGCGCTTCGTGGACGAACGCCCCCTCCAGGCCGGGGACGGACGTCATCCCCGTGGTCAGCGGCGTGTGGATGAGGCCGGGGCCGATCGCGTTGACGCGGATCTTGCGGCGCCCGAGTTCGAGCGCGGCGACTTTCGTGAGCATGGCCACGCCCGCCTTGGCCGAGCAGTAGGCTGCGAAGCCCTCGGTCGCCTGGGTGGCGTTGAGGCTGGCGATGTTGATGATGCTGCCGCCCTGGTCCTGCGTGATGAGATGCTTCGCTTCGTGTTTGATGCAGAGGAAGGTGCCCGTGAGCGAAATGCCAATGACGCGGTCCCAATCTTCGAGTGCATAGTCCTGGATCGCTGAGAACCCGCCGACACCGGCGTTGTTGACCGCGATATCCAGGCGCCCGAAGCGACGCACCGCCTGCGCGACCATCTTCTCGACCGCTGGCTCGTCGCGCACGTCGACGTTCGCCCCATCGACATAGTTGTGGCCGAGTTGGCCGATGAGCGCGCCGATGCCGTCGGCGTTGAGGTCGGCAACGATGACGCGCGCACCCTCTTCGACGAATGTTTCGACGGTGCGTTTGCCGATCC
>JBDTVB010000331.1:0-3402 GCA_040007415.1 Anaerolineaceae bacterium | reverse complement strand
CTGGAGAGATGTACTCGCGCGGGAAAGTACGCGGCTTCCTTCACCTCTACACGGGCCAGGAAGCGTGTGCGGTCGGTGCCATGAGCGCACTCTCTGAAGCTGACAAGATCGTCACGCACTACCGCGACCATGGCCATGCGCTCGCCCGCGGACTCGATCCCAACCGGGTGATGGCAGAGCTCTTTGGCCGGCAAGACGGGGTGAGCGGCGGACGAGGTGGTTCGATGCACCTCTTCGACGTGGAAAAAGGCTTCCTGGGTGGCTACGCCATTGTTGCCGCCCACCTTCCACTGGCGGTCGGGCTTGGCCTCGCTTCGCAGATGAAGAAGAAGAACTACGTCACGATGTGCATCTTTGGGGACGGGAGCGTCGGCGAAGGTGAATTCCATGAAGCGTTGAACCTTGCGGTCCTCTGGAAGACGCCAGTTGTGTTCTTCTGTGAAAACAACCTGTACGGCATGGGGGTGCCATTCAAGGAATCGCTTTCAACGGAGATCCCGAAGCTGGCCGCCGCGTACAATATGCCGGCGGTGTCTGTGGACGGCATGGATGTGTTGGCCGTGCATGAGGCCGCGAAGCTGGCCGTTGAACACTGCCGGGCGGGCAACGGGCCGTACTTCGTCGAAGCGATGACGTATCGCTATCGGGGCCACTCGATGGCGGATCCCGAGCTCTACCGGCTGAAAGATGAAGTGGAGCGGTACCGCAAGCGGGACGCTATCGAGAAGTTGACGGCGTACATGCAGGAGCGCGGGGAATTGGATGATGCAGGGTTGGCCGAGATCGCACGGCGAGTGGAAGAGGTTGTTGACACCGCCGTGGCGTTCGCCGAGAGCAGCCCGAACCCGCCAATCAGCACGCTGATGGACCACCTCTACAAGGAATCGCCTAATGCCTGAGATGCGAATGCGCGACGCGCTCCGAGAGGCGATTCGGGAAGAGATGCTGCGCGACCCGGACATCTTCCTGCTGGGCGAGGATATCGGCGCGTACGGCGGTTCGTATGCGGTGACGAAGGGACTGCTCGAAGAGTTCGGGGAGGACAGGGTTCGCGACAGCCCGATTGCAGAGTCCGGCATCGTCGGTGCTGGAATCGGGGCGGCCATGGGTGGGATGCATCCCATGGTGGAACTGATGACGATCAACTTCAGCTTCCTGGCGCTGGATCAGATAGTGAACAACGCCGCCAAGCTGTACCACATGTCCAACGGACAGATAAATGTGCCACTGGTGATTCGAATGGCAAGCGGCGGTGGGAGTCAACTGGCGGCGACTCACAGCCACAGCCTGGAAGGGCTTTACGCGCACTTCCCGGGTCTGAAGGTCGTGTGTCCCTCAAACCCGGCAGACGGAAAGGGACTACTCAAGTCTGCCTTTCGCGACCAGAACACGGTGATCTTCATCGAACACACCGCCAACTACGGGCTCAAGGGTGAAGTGCCTGACGACCCGGATTTCCTGATCGAGTTTGGCAAGGCGAACATCCTGCGCGAAGGAAGCGACGTGACCATCGTGGGCTACTCAGGGAGTGTCCACCAGGCGCTTCGCGCTGCCGACATGCTTCTCGAACAGGAACAGATCAAGGCCGAAGTGATCGACCTGCGCACCCTCCGGCCGCTGGACATGGAGACAGTCATCGCTTCGGTGAAGAAGACCAATCGCTGCGTGATCGTAGAAGACGACTGGCGATTCGGTGGGTTTGCCGGGGAGCTGAGCGCGCAGGTGATGGAACGGGCGTTCGACTATCTGGACGCCCCGGTCGCCCGCGTCTGCAGCAAGGATGTTCCGCTCCCCTACAATCGCAACTTGGAGTTCGCCGCATTGCCGTCCGAAGAGGACGTTGTCGATGCCGTTCTCCAGATGCTGTAGCCGACAACCATTGCGAGGAGTCGCCCCGTGGCTTTCGAAGTAACCATGCCCCAGATGGGCGCCGACATGACAGAAGGAACGCTCCTGCACTGGCTGAAGAACGTGGGCGACGTAATCGCTCGCGGAGACATCCTGGCTGAGATCGAGACGGACAAGGCTACTGTGGAGCTGGAGGCTTACGAGGCCGGGACGTTGATCAAACAGGTAGCGGGTGAGGGCGACGTCGTTCCGGTCGGCGACGTCATCGCCCTGCTCGGCGACCCCGCCGAGACACCGCACGCTGTCCAGCCCCTCCCAGCGGCTGAGACACCACCGCGTCGGACTTTGGAGCCCGAGGCAAAACCGGTTTCCAACGACTTGAACGACGCGCCCCTGGCGACTGGGGTGCCGGTGGCCGCCTCGGTCGTGGCAGCGGACACACTGGAGCCGACCGCAGTAACCCCGGCTGCCGAAACAACCGCGGCTTCCGCCGGGATCGCAGCCGCGAAACGGCCCGCCACGGCCGTCCCACAGGCAAGCCAGGGGTCTCTATCCAACGGGCGCCTACGGATTTCGCCGGTCGCGAAGCGAATCGCCACAGAGGCCGGTCTGGACGCAGCAACCGTCACCGGCAGTGGCCCGGATGGCCGTATCCTTCGGCGGGACGTTGAGGCGGCGGTAGCGGCGAAGACGGCACCTGCCGCGCCAACGGAGGTAACGGCGAAGACGGCACCCGCTGCGCCAACGGAGGCAACGCCGAATCCGACAGCCACTCCTGCCACGGTAGCCCCGCCCGCACCCGCCACCCCAACGGCTGCCGCCGCGCAGGTGCTCCCCCCGGCCGGGCTCTCCAAAATCCGGCAGGCAATCGCCCGGCGGATGACGCTTTCGAAGCAGACGCAGCCGCACTACTACCTGACGCTCGACATCGACATGACGGCCGCCATGAACTTCCGAGAGCAGCTAAACGCGTCTGCGAGCGAGACACAGCGGGTGAGCGTGAACGACCTGATCGTCAAGGCCTGCGCGATCGCCCTCGAACGCCATCCCAAGTTCAACGCCGAATTCTCCGAAGCGGGCCTGAAGATGCACGAGCGGATCAACATCGACATCGGGATCGCGCTCGACGACGGGCTGATTGCGCCTGCGATCCTGGACTGTGGCCGGAAGTCGCTCGGCCACATTGCCACCGAAAGCAAGGATCTTGTCGCCCGTGCCAAGAGCGGCCACCTGCGCGTGGACGAATACAGCGAGGGTACGTTCACGATCACGAACCTCGGTGCATATGGTGTCGAGGCGCTGATCGGGATCATCAACCCGCCGCAGGCTGCGATCCTTGGGGTCGGGTCCGTCATGGCGCAGCCTGTCGCACGAGACGGTCAGATCGTGGTAGCGCAAGTGATGAAAGTCGCGCTGAGCGCTGACCATAGGGTGAGTGACGGCGCAGAGGGGGCGCGGTTTATCAAGGAGATCCAGGGGGTCCTGGAGAACCCGGCAAGTTTGGCGCTGTAGCCTTGGCCCGGGTCCTACCCCGGCAGGTACTCCAACGGGATC
>JBDTVB010000330.1:0-3420 GCA_040007415.1 Anaerolineaceae bacterium | reverse complement strand
GACTTCGCCTTCCCAGTTGAAGTTCGGGCCGATCTTCGCTGCGAGGCTGGTGAGCGCCCAGCAGTCCCGCAGGAATTGATGGTAGATCCAGCCGCTGAACTCCGGGTCGATCGCATCGTCCGAATCGATCGCCCAGAGCGAGGAGGGGGAGGGGTGGTCGCCGTGCTCCGGGTACCAGTGCTGGAACCGGCTGAAGACGACGCCTGCTTCGGGTCGCGTCTCGAAGCAGGCGATCTGACGCGCCAGGTGCGCGGGGTGCCAGATGTCGTCCTGGTCCAGGAAGCAGACGAAATCGCCTTCGGCCGCTGCAAGACCGACATTGCGGGCGTGGCTGACTCCGGAGTTGGGCCGCCTGATCAGGCGCAGCGGGATGCCGGATTCGAGAGCGACACGTACCGAGCCGTCGGTGGATTCGTCATCCACCACGATGATCTCTGCCGCCGGCCGCGACTGCGCCGCGACCGCGTTCAGGGTCTCGGCAAGGAAGCGTTCGCAGTTGTAGACGGGGATGACGACGGAGACGGCATTCATGTCGCACCGCCTTGCGCGGTCGGCGATGGTGGGTCGCTGCGGAATCGGGTCAAGGGGCAGAGGCGGATGCGCTGGCGCGACTCGGGGCGGCGCCCTCGCGCGCCTTCGCCTCCTGCAGGCGCTTCATCAACACCGGCTGGTTCGGTGCATGCCGCAGGCCTTCTTCGGCGAGCTGACGCGCCTTCGCGTACTGCTTCAGGTCCATCAGCTCCCCGATCCAGCGGTCGTACGCCGGCCAGTAGTCGGGCTTGATCGTCCTGGAAGACTCGAAGGCGTTGCTGGCGGCGGGCAGGTTGCCCTGGAGCAAATAGGTCTCTCCCAGCCTTAGGTAGACCTCGGGCAGCAGTGGCATCGTGCTCTTGGTGTTTTGGACGACATACGCCAGGTCGCCGATCGCGTGCAAGACGAGAAGGTCCCTCTCCCGCGGTCTGAGCACTTCGTTGCGAACCTTGTTGAGGGCGTCCAGCGCGTAGCAGTAGTGGTGCATGGCCCAGAAGTCTTTCCCCATGAGTCCCACCCAATGCCGGGCGCGGGGAGACTTGTTCAGGCCTTCGCCCCCCTCGGGCCCTCCGTAAGGACCGGCCTGGGAATCGATGCACCACTCTGGGAGCAGCGCCAGTTCGCCCGCGGTAAATTTGCCCAATTGCTGCCCCGCCGACGTGGCAGCCGCCAGGGGCTCCAGAAGCGACAAGCCGAGAACCAGGGCCAGTGGAAAGCGCACAAGGGAAGTCATCGGACCGATTCTGGGGCAAACGTGGCCGAGACAGAAATGGAGTCCGGCCGCGGGGCGGATCCGGAACGGCCGGCAAGAGCTGAACTCGGGGTCGGGGCCCTGTTGGGCCGGTGGACCTGCATACTTTAAGCCGCCCTGGAGGCGATCTGCCGGGGCCGGCGAAGTGTGGCGTGCGCAATCGCACGCCGGCAGCAGACTCGTCGCTCGACCCGTCCGGGATCCGCGTGAGCATCGACTCTCGTTCGCACAAGGCGTGGGGGTGCCCTCCTCACCGCAACCGGCGACCGCGGTCCCGGGCGAATCGAGCCATCCGCTGCAGTTCCGCATAGGCCGGATGGCCCAGGGCCCGCGCGGCACCTGCCCAGACGATCGAGCCAACGGCTCCGACCGCGAGCAGCGCGGGCAGGGCGGGCACCTCGAGGCCCCGGCATATGGCCAGCGCGATCCACTGCGCTACGACGACGGCGATGGCGATCGCCGCACTCGGCGCGCATGCGCGATAGACCTGCCAAGCCCCCTGGCCGAGGGCAAGGCGAATCTGTCGGGCTCCCAGAAACAGACTCAGCGTCGCGCTGACGAACGAGACTGCGGCAACAGCCGAGAGGCTGACGAAGGAGGCCGCGATGACCAGGATCACATGGACCGGGCTGACGATCGCGGATATGCGCAGCCTCTGGCCCACGCGACCCGTCGCCGAAAGCAACTGCGGCACCATCTCGAAGGGTCCCGACGGAATCGCCGCCATTGCCAAGATGGAGGCCAGCGGTGCGGCGGAAGTCCATTGCTGGCCGAACAGGACGCGAATGATCGGCTCGGAGCACAGGGCGATGAATCCGAAGAAGGGCCAGGAGATGCTTACGAAGATCGCCGTCGATCGCGAGAACGACTCCGCAATCGGTCGACCGTTGCGGTGGTCTTCCGCGAAAACCGGTGTTGAAACCCTGACGACCGCGTCGGAGACGTTGTGATGAAACATCTCGATCATTCCCTGGGCACGACTGAAGAGGCCCACGCTGACGAAATCGAACTGCTTCGCGATGACCGGCTCGTGCGAATTGCGGGCCAGTGTTTCCAATACCCGCGATGCGACGTACATGCCGCCGAAGCGGAGCACGGTGCGCGCCTCGCGCCATCCCGGCAGGATGAAGCTGTCCTTCGGACGCCAATACGCCAGCATCACCGTCTGGGTGGCGACGTTGGCCACGGGGCCCCAAGCCAGCGCCAGGTAACTGTGCCCGCGCAACGCCAGCGTGACCGAGATCACCGCCTGGGCCACGTTGCAGGCAATCTGCAGCAGGAAGATCCTGTGAAAGGCGAGTTCCCGGTTGAGCAGTGCGAACGCTGGCGAAGTGATCGGCAGGAGAAAGAAGTGCAGCGACAGTATCGCCAGCACCTGGGCCACGCCCGGCTCCTCATAGAAGCGGGCCACGGCGCCGCGGCCGAAGAAGGTGACCGCGCCCAGCGTCCACGCGACGGTCAGCGCAATGGCCGAGGCCGCCCTCATCTTCTCCCGCGACAGGGTCCGCTCCTGTATCAGGTACTCGCTGACACCGAAGTCCCGCAGGATGCCCGCAACCGCGATGAAGGCCGCGCACAACGAGTACACGCCGACCTCGGCCGGCGTGAGCAGACGCGCGAGCCACATGAGACTCGCCATCGTCACGAAGAAGCTTGCGTAGCGCTCTGCGAAAGACCACGCCAACGCCCGACGCGTCGTCATCTCATCGCCGGTATCCGACTCCAGTGATCGCTTGTTTCGAGGGCGGGCTCGGGGGCTTCAACGATTGAATCTCCCGGGGCGCAGTGCGCAGCCAATGAAGCGGAAAGGGCAAAGTGCATCGGAGGTCCACTGGGAGGTGCGGGGCGCGGGGAGCACACCGGCCCACCGCACGAGAAAGGGTGCGAGCGGCTGGAGGCTCATTCGTGGAGGGGTCATTCCGATGGTCGATGTCGGTGCGCAAGTAGATCGCAGGGCGGCCTGCCCGTCCAGCCGACTTCCCGAGCATTTTGCGCAGTTCGTTACGAGCCTGCCCCTCCGGCTGCAGAAGAATCGGACCTGTCTGGGTGTCCGGGGGACCGATGCAGGTTGTTTCCAAAGCAGCCTCACGCAGCCTCCAGAACGGGACGGGAGAGACGATAAGAACTTGGAACCCGCG
>JBDTVB010000329.1:0-3422 GCA_040007415.1 Anaerolineaceae bacterium | reverse complement strand
ATCACCAGCCAGCGGATGTTGTATGCACGAGCGACGGTCTCGATCGTCTCGATCGGATCGTCCGGGCTGACCACGCCGGGCCGGCCAGTCCAGTACTTCATCCCCGCCGCATCAATCGACATCACGCGGTCGGTTGATGGCACGCTCAGGCGGTCCAGTTCCGTGGCCAACTGGATCCTCGGTTGGCGCGTCTCATCCCAGCCCGCCGTGACGGGCCCGCCGAATACCACAGCCGTGGCGACAACGAGGCCCACGACTGCCCAGGTCAGCACCCTGGCTGCCCCCAGCTCGTCCCAAGTGCGTCGCCGCGAGGCGATCGCCCTGACGAGGATGAGGACCCCCTCCATTGACAGGATCGCGGCATGGGGGGCAAGTCCGATCGCAGAATGGACGAACGAACCGCCGGGCACGTGGAGCGGGTAGACGAGCGCGGCGGTCAGGAAGACGATGCCCAAATAGACAAACCACGGCGCAAAGTCGCGCGAACGCGCCCGGCCGATCGCCCCGAGGAGCGTGAACGGCGCCAGGACGAGGGATCCGATTACCACGACATAGCTCCCGATCGCCGCCCAGAGTCCGGCGAGGCGGCTGGCGATGATCACGCCCCACCCTTGGGCCAGAAATTGCTGGAGGCTTGGGTGGGCTGTGATCGAGTTCCATTCGCTGATGCTCCTGATCCAGAGAGCTGCCCCGCTGGAGCTGGTTGGAGAAATCGAGCCGAAGACCGCCAACTGTCGAGCCCACCATGGGCCCATCACCAGGAGGAAGAGGACCAGGCACCCGACGGCAGCGGCGAGTGAAATGGGACGGCGGTCATCGACATGAACCCAGCTGCCCCTGCCACGCCGGCCGCGCCACCAACGGACTCGATCGCCAAACCAGACGAGGCCAATGGCGGCGCCGAGGAACACGCCGTCGTTCCGGGCTAGAGCCGCGAGGCCCGCCAGCAGGCCGGCGAACACGTACGAGCGGCTGCTCCCTTTCAGGCCCCGGGCCGTGCACCAGATGGCTCCGGCGACGAGGGGCTGCAGGATGGCGAAGTTCTCAGGCTGGGCCATGAACACGGTGGCCGCCGCTGGTACGGCCGACAGGACGCCGGCGGTCACGGCCACGATCGACTGCGCCCGCGCGTCACGGGCAATGGCCCATGTCAGCGGGGCCGCCAGTGAGCCAATGAGAGCCAGTGGCAGCGCGGATGCGAACGCCGTCGGCCCGAGGAGTGCGATGAAGGGCACCTGTACCAGGCTTGCCAGCGGCAGCCAGTGGGCGTTCGATGGAATGGGCAGCGTTGGAACGTCCGGAATTCGGTTGCCGACCTCGGCGAAGATCCAGATGAAGTCCACGTTAAGCCCGTGGCCACCGGCGATCGCCCGTGCGACCTCCACGTAGTAGGAGGAATCCGGATAGGCAGGATCCGGAAAGACAGCAATGAGGACGAGTCGAGCCAGCAGCGCCAGCAGGAAGAGCGAGACGGGCGTTCGCCAGTGAGTTCGCACGATATGGGAGCGTACCAGTCGCGATGAGCGGGGGTCGCAGTGCTCGTGCCCCGCAGCATCCGAAGGTGACCTACCGGTCAAGCACCTCGCGATGGCCTGGTCGCGATTCCACCGATCGAGCGGCTCCGACCTACGGTCGAGTCGCGACGAAGACCACGTTGAAATGCAGGAGCGAGTACCCGAGTCGTTTGATTGACCACCCAGAGAGCATCGCGCGGACCTCGTCCGGGAGGTATTCGTTGTGGAAGGGCTCCGAGTGAGGGCAGGTCGAGGATAGGAAGCGAAGCCGCCAGATCAACGATCGTGCGGGGACCGAGCCGATGAGCGTCCCGCCTGGCTCGAGCACCCTGCGGAACTCTGCCAGCGCCGCGGCCGGATCCGGAATGTGTTCGAGCACTTCGGTGCAGACGATCGAACCAAAGGAAGCATCCGCGAATGGCATCGATTCCACATCACCGAGGGTCACCTGATACGCCGGTAGACGCTCACGGACCAACTCGACATTTCGCGGATTGATATCCAGGCCCGTCGAGCCCGGCGGCAGGCCGCGAAGGTTGAGTCCCGTGCCGCACCCGGCGTCAAGGAACGGCTCGCGGCCGTATCGCGCCGCCAGGCGCTTGACCACGCGGGCTCGATTCCGATGGAAGAACGCTTCGGGTCCCCGGAGGTTGTCCGCAACATCGACCCAGTCGTAGGTCTCGACATCACGGTAGTAATCCTTGACCCATTCCGACCATCCGGCCGAACCGGGTTCGAGCCCGAGTATTCGCGCTGAATGCTCGGCATGCAGATCAGCCACGGCATCCTCATGATCGACGGGGGAGACATCCGGAACCTTGCCAGACGGCGCGCTTCCGTGGTCTGGGTCGATCGTACTACGGGACGCTCGGCTGCCTCGACGTGGTGTCGCGGAGGCTCTACGGAGCGAGCGCCTGCGTGAAATGCAGCACGGCATACAAGGCGAAGAGCGCGCCCGAAAGCGCTGGCCAGAGGTATGGGACGAAGCCGCCACGCCCCGCGAGGATCCAGGAAAAAGGCCAGACCACGCCCAGGTACCGGGCGACCGACAACAGGCGCAGTGATCCAAGGGCAGTGCCGATGGACACGAGCATGAAGGCGATTGACCCTGCGTCGAGCCGGTCAGGTCGTGCATACACGAGCAGGAAGATGTACAGGATCAAGGTCAACGTGAGCAGAACCACGAGTGGCTCGACCCCGGGCTGGATCCCTCCGCCGGGCGCTACGCCCGGCGGGCTGTTCCAGGCCACCTGTGCCTGCAGGTACGCGAACCAGACTCCGAATTGGCGCCACAGGTAGAAGGTGAAACCGCCGAGGGCCGCTGGCCCGAGCACGAGGGGTAGCGCCGCCCTCCACGACCGCTTGTCTGAGGCGAGAATCACGAGTATCAGTGGTATTGCCAGGAAGATCCCGGGTAGCCGCGTCAGCGTCGCCAGGTGATACGCGCTCCCCATGAGCCACCATCGTCCCCGTTGGGCGGCGCCAAACGCGACGAGCGCCAGCAAGAGGAACAGGCTGTCCGTGTAGGCCATCCCGAACGCCACGGCACCCGGTGCGATGAGCAGGTACACCACGGCCAACAGTGCGCGTCGATGGCCGAAGCGCGGCTCCCCGATGCGATACAACAGCCAGGCACCCGCCAGAGCCGCAAGATTGGCGACCAGAACGCCGGCGATGGCAAGGTCCCCGAACGTCAGGAGCGAGACGAACCGGACCACCAGCGGGTAAAGCGGGAAGAAGGCCCAGTCGAGATAGGCACCCTGGATCGGCAGGGCGTGATACCCGTTGGCGGCAATTCCGAGAAGGAAGATCGAGTCGCTGCCGGTGAGGCTGGCAAGAACTGGCGCGTCACTGAAACTGGGGCGGGGATATGAGATCGGGAGCGTGAATTCGACGATGAGCGCGATC
>JBDTVB010000328.1:0-3428 GCA_040007415.1 Anaerolineaceae bacterium | reverse complement strand
AGAGAACAGCGAACTGAACATCGAACCCGAACTCCTCGCCCCTGTGCTGCTTTGCGGGCCGGACGGGCGCTTCAATCCCGCGGCAACCGGCTGGTCTCGCCATCCGCTGCACACCTGCAACCTCCCCGCCTCCATGGAGCGCAAGAAGAAGTGGAACTACTGGGCCGTGACCAGCAATGACCTGCTCTTCTCCGCCACGATCGCTGATATGGAGCGGCTGCAGATGTGCGGCGCGTACTTCTATGATCGGCGTACGCAGCGCCATATCGATATGGCCGTATCCGTCGCACCGGGCACGATCGGCATCCCCGAAACGGTCTCGGGGGACATGGTGATCGAGCACCCGGCGCTGCGCGTCGCCCTCACTGACGCGGGCACAGGCACCCGGATCCGCGTCGATGCGGGAAACTTCCGCGGGCTGCCGCTGAAGGTCGACATCCTCGTCGAACGGCCGTCCGGCCACGAAACGCTGAACGTTGTCATCCCCTGGAACGACCTTCAGACGCAGTTCACTTCGAAACAGAACACGCTCCCAGCGTCCGGCTACATCCAGCTGGGCGACGAGCGGTTCGAACTGGCGGCGCCGGCCTTCGGATGCCTGGATTACGGGCGCGGCGTGTGGCCGCTGCACACCACCTGGAACTGGGGCGCTGCATCTGGCGTGCAGGGCGGAAAGACGGTCGGGCTCAACCTTGGCGGTAAGTGGACCGATGGCACCGGCATGACCGAAAACGGCCTCTGCATCGATGGCCGCCTGACCAAGATTGGCGAAGACCTGGTCATCGAATACGACCGCACAGCATGGATGAAGCCGTGGCGCGTGCGGACTGCCGTCACCGCCAGGGTCGACCTGGTGTTCGAACCCGAATTCGACCGCTTCACCCAGAATGGCAGCCCAGAAACGTGGTTCACATCGGTGCACCAGATGTTCGGCTGTTACTCGGGGCGCATTGTGCCTGACGATGGCCCGCCCATCGAAATCCGCGACCTCTTTGGCTGGATTGAAGAACACGATGCGCGCTGGTGATACGGGTCGAGCGGTTCCTTCGGTCGCTGTCCTCTCACCCGCCCACCCGTGACAATGCGCGGACATTGTGGTGAGGGAAGAACGTGGAAGACCTGTTTTCGATCAAGGGTAAGGTGGCGTTGGTCACCGGCGGTTCACGCGGCATCGGGCTGATGATCGCGCGGGGGTTCGTTGAGGCGGGGGCGAAGACGTACATCTCCTCGCGCAAGGGGGACGTCTGTGACGCCGTTGCGGCCGAGCTTTCGAAGGTTGGCACCTGTATCTCGCTGCCCGCCGACCTGGGTAGCGAAGCGGGTGCGAAGGGGCTGGCCGAGGCAATCGCCGCCCGCGAAACGCAGCTCGACATCCTCGTCAACAACGCTGGCGCCACCTGGGGCGCACCGTTAGCCGACTACCCGGACGATGCCTTCGACAAAGTGATGAACCTCAACGTTAAGGGCGTCTTTCACCTCACGCGCTTCCTCACGCCGTTGTTGGCGAAGGCGGGCAGCGATGCAAGCCCCTCCCGGGTGATCAACATCGGCTCGATCGATGGCATCCAGGTGCCTGCGCAGGAAACGTACGCCTATTCGGCCAGCAAGGCAGCGGTCCACCACCTGACGCGGGTGATGGCCCACCAATTAGCACCCCAGCGGATCATCGTCAACGCGATAGCTCCCGGTCCCTTCGAAAGCAAGATGATGGCCGAGACCCTGCGGAACTTCGGCGCGGGGATTCGGGCGTCCAACCCGCTGGGGCGCATCGGCGAACCCTCGGATATGGCGGGCACCGCGATCTTCCTGGCGTCGAAGGCTTCGGCCTACATCACCGGCATGGTCATCCCGGTGGACGGCGGATTCTCAACGCGCCACGGGTGATCCCGGGGACAGGCCCCCGGAGTAAAATCGAACCATGCCGAAAGTCATTGTTCAATCCCTGCCTGATTACACCCACGCCCAGATGCTGACCGCCGAGCACCGCAGTCTGATCGCCGACGAACCGTTCGATGAGGACGGCGCGGATCTCGGGCCGACTCCCTACCAGCTGTTGCTCTGGGCGCTTGGCGCGTGTACCGCAATCACGCTGCAGATGTACGCCCGCCGCAAGGGCATCCCGCTGGAAGAGGTGGCCGTGGAGGTGGAGCACGAACGCACCCACGCCGAAGACTGCAAGGACTGTGAGAACAAAGGCGCCGGTAAGATCGAAGTCCTGCGCCGCAAGATTGTGCTGCGTGGCCCACTGACCGACGCCCAGCGGGATGACCTGTTGCGCATCGCCGGGCGCTGCCCGGTGCACAAAACGCTGCAGGCCGCGCCGCAGGTGATCGATTCGGTCGAAGTGGTGGCGTGAGTTTGCTGCTCGGCCCGGCTTAGACGCTTACGACCGCAGCGCCGAGCGCGACCAGGCTGGCCCGCACGAGGGCGGCGTCTTCCGCCGTCAGTTCGCCATCGGCCGTTGGTTTGGCGCGTAGGAACGGCTGAATGAGTGACGCCTCTTCGAGCACGTTCGCGGACATCACCTTGAGAATTTCGAGGAGCGCCGCCTGCCCGTGCTGTCCACCGTTCGGTGAGGCGTTGAGCAGGATCAGCGGCTTGCCGATCTGCTCGCCGCTGGAGACCAGCCAGTCGAGCGCGTTCTTCAGCGAGCCGGGCACCCCATGGGCGTACTCCGGGCTGGAAACGGCGAACCCATCGGCAGCAGCGAACGCTGCGCGCAAAGCGGACACCGCCGGCGCTGGCGTAGCGCCTTCGCGATCGAGATCCGGGTTGAAGTGTGGGAGCGTATCGAGGCCTTCGTAAAAGGTGAACGCCACCCCCTCTGGCGCGAGCCGTGCGGCCGCGTGCAGGAGGGCTGCGTTCGAGGAAGCGGGGCGGACACTGCCGCTGATGGCGAGGATGTTGATGGCTGGGGGCATAGCGATCAGCGTAGCGGAGTGCTTAGGGGCGGCGATAGTGGTCTAATGCGTCGGGGCGTGTCGCGCCCAGGGCTTAACAATTGGGCGCCGATTACGTCAGTGACTATTGGTGCTACTACCGAAAGGACGACGTGCCGTGAGTGACAATTCAACGATCGAGTGGACACAGGCGACCTGGAACCCGGTGACCGGGTGCACCAAGGTGAGCCCCGGTTGCGCCCATTGCTACGCCGAGACGTTTGCCGAGCGATTCCGCGGGGTGCCTGGCCACCCGTACGAGAACGGCTTCGACCTGCAACTTCGCCCCGAGCGTCTGCGCCTGCCACTTGAATGGAAGCGCCCGCGATTGATCTTCGTAAATAGCATGAGCGACCTCTTCCATGAAGAGGTGCCTGTGGAGCACATTCGGAAGACGTTCGAAACGATGCGGGAGGCGAACTGGCATCAATTTCAGGTGCTGACGAAGCGCCCGGAGCGGGCGGCGGAAATCGCCGGACAGCTCGGTCC
>JBDTVB010000327.1:0-3438 GCA_040007415.1 Anaerolineaceae bacterium | reverse complement strand
CAACTCCGGGGCCTTGTCATCGACGCGACGGCATGGCAGGCCAACCAGGCCTGGCACGCCGGCGATTGGGAGGCGATGCGCTCCGCCATCGCGGCGGGCCTGGCAATCGATCCCGGCGAAATGAACCTGATCTTCCACAAGGCTATGCTGCATCTCTCCCTCGGCAACCTCGAGGGCGCTCGGGAGGGCATCCACCGCCTCGTCGAGAACATGGAAGCGGCTGCGTCCGAAGACAATCTCGCCCTCGCGACGAATCGGGCACGCGTGTACGTGGCCAAGGCGCTGTCGGCCGCGAGCCACGACGCGGGCCTGCCCACGGAACCCGGGCTCGCCAAACGGGCCGGTGAGGCAGCGTTGTCGTCGCCCACGCCGCCGCCGCCGGTGATGGTAGTCGTCACACGCGCAGCGCTTGCCACTCAGGCGTTTCTTGACGACGACTGGAATTCCGCCAGCGTCCATCTCGCGGCGCTCGAGCGGTTTCGGGGTACGGTCTACGCCGGGGTCGTCATCGATCGCTACCGCGGGCTGCTGCTTCAGGCGTTGGGCAGGCCGAATGAGGCTATCGAGGCGTTCGAGAGCGCTCTCAGTCTGCTCAGCGCGGGATACAGGATGAGTCACGCTTTGACCGCATTCGACTACGCCCGTGCACTCCTCGGTCGGGGTAAGCCGGGTGACCACCACCAGGCGCACAACCTGCTCGTCGAATGCGTGGCAGTGGCCGGCGAGCTTGGGATGAAGCCGCTCCTCGAACGGGCCCAGGCCCTTGACTCCTCGCTCGGCTCCCGTCACCCGATCCGTCGGACCTACCCAGAAGGACTCTCTGAGCGGGAGGTCCAGGTCCTGCAACTGATCGCAACTGGCAAGACGAACGCCGAAATCGCTGAAGCGCTTGTGATCAGCCCCTACACCGTAGCGCGGCATGTGAGCCACATCTTCCAGAAGATTGGCACGGCGCACCGGTCTGACGCGGCCGCCTGGGCGGTACGTCACGGCCTGGCCGGATAGCGGTCGCCGAACCTACCAATAGCAAGAACGGACTATCGGCCTCCCCCGGGGCCCGAAGACCTTCCCGCAAAAGATGGCAAGGCCGTGCGATGGAAGCGGTTGTGGGAAGCCCGACGCTCGTCTGAGACCGGCGGAACAACCGCCAGGGACAGAAGGAGATTTCGATGAACAGCCACATGAGACACGCATCAACCATGTCCGGTCCCACCGGACACTTCCGTCAGAACGTTCTGCTCGCAGCCCTCGGCAGCGTCGCTGTGCTGATCGTTGGGGTGAGCCTTTGGGCGCGCAGCACAGCCGGTGAGTCTGACTCATCATCGAGCGTGGCGGCGGTCCAGCCTGCGGCTGTTGCCGCCGTCCCGCCCGCCCCAGACAGCACTCTGCCAGGTACAGCGCGCAACTTCGTCCCAACGTCACAGGCCGCCCCATGGGTCTACATCGTCGGGTCCGACGCCGAGGCTGCGGAGCTGCAAACAGCCGCCGCGAGCATCCCCGCCGGCTCAGAGGTGATCGTCGTCGGCTCAACGGATGAGGCGAATGCCCTGGAGAGCGTCATCCTCGGGCTGAATCCGGCGTCGGAAGCCGGTGGTGCGCCGCCGGTGAGAGTGATGATCCTGGGATCGCTGGCTTCCGGCCGCTAACCAGCCGTGTCGCCTGCAGGACCCGAGGGGCTGGTGAGCGCTCGCCGGCCCCTCGTCTTGCGCTTGCACCTGCCGCCAGTCCAGGAGAACTCCGACATCACCGATCAGAAACAACTGCATTGCGCGGAGGCACTCGCAGAGGCGTATCTCCGCCGATGAGCTCGCCCTCGCATCTTCGGTTGCCGCGTTTGCGTTTAGGCGCAGGGCTTGAGGCAGCCTCAGTCTTCAGCCGGAGGCTCCGTGATTGACGCCACTCCGGGATGCGCCTCATGACGCTCACGATGAGGGAGCGCCATGAGTTTAGGTTCGTTTGACCTCAAAATGCACACCCTTTCGGCCCTATCTCCGCTTCTCGAGTTGCGACAGCGTCTGGGCATCGACCGACGTCGCTGTCAATAGAAGCTATTGGCGCCAACTATCAAAAGTCCGTTCGTCTTGAATACACCAGGAGGTGGCTCCGGTGGCTGTCTCCCACTCAATGATATCTGGTGCCGCCAGGTTCCCAACGGAGAGAGGCCGCCTTCCCGTGGCGCTCTCCATCCTCGTTCAGGTGGTTGCCATCCTGGCGCTCGTGGTAGTTGTCCGTGATCTTCGCCCGAACCCGAAAACAGACCCCGCTGGTTGGGAGAACATCGGTGTCCTTGTGGAGTTCACCTCGATAGCGTCGTCGGTGGTTCTCTTCATAGTCGCTGCGTTCGCGGGGTTCTACGCACTTGATTCCGCTTTGAGCGCTGTTGACCGGGCCACCGAGTTCATTGGCATCTTCAAGTTGTTTGGCATCGGCGTGGGCCTGGTGGATGGCGAACTTGTCTCCTTCGGGCTCTGGAAGGGGACCTGGGGAATGTTCGGAGCAATGGCAGCTGTCGCCTCGCTGGACCTCCTCCTGGTCTTCCTGGTTCTTCGCTACCTGGACACGGGGGGAGCCGAGCGACAGTCCGAGACCGACCGACGCCGCCCTACGGTCTAAGTGATCTGGGGCGGAGCCGGGGACCGCCGAGGATCAAGGACGCGGCGAACTTTGGCGCAGCTCCTAGATGGCGCCTCTCGCAGCCGATGGAGTCCCGATCGGGATTTCGGCGGTGACGTGGGTTCCGTGGCCGGGGTTCGATTGAACTTCGCACCTGCCGCCGAGCAGGAGCGCCCGTTCTTGCATGCCCAACACACCCAGTCTGCCGGCGTTCACGAGAGTGGTCAGCGGCGGCACCACGAAGCCCGAACCGTTATCAACAACGCCAAGGCGAACCGTGTCCCCCTCGAAGGAAAGGCGCACGGAGACGTGCGTCGCCGAAGCGTGGTGTTCTGCGTTCCGCAACGCCTCCTGTCCGATCCGGAACAGCACCAACTCCGTTCCCGGCGCGAGTCTCCGGGCGAGCCCTTTGACCTCGAAGCGTAAATGCGTCTGTGAGCGCCCGCGGAGCTCCGTCACGAGCCGCTTTAGCGCCGGCACGAGGCCCAGATCCTCGAGGATGAGCGGCCGCAGATCGCGGCTGAATCTGCGCAATTCGTCCGCCATCGATTCGGCCGCGTGCCGTGCTTCAGCGATTGTCCGCGTCACCACTGCCGGGTCGCGGGTCTCCACCGCATCGCTCGCCGCGTCCAGCTGTCTGCAAATCAGGATGGCTGATTGAACGCTTACGTCGTGTAACTCCTGCGCCATGCGTTGCCGCTCGTCTTCCTGGGCCCGAATGATCTCCTGCGCATAGTTTTGGAAGCCATGCTGGTCAGTCACGTCACGCAGGAGCACCTGCGTTAACTCCGCGTGGACGCCGCCTGACATGCTCGTAAACAATGG
>JBDTVB010000326.1:0-3461 GCA_040007415.1 Anaerolineaceae bacterium | reverse complement strand
GTTGAGGACGTCCTGAATGGTGATCTCGTTGACTCCGACGAACTCAAGGTCCTTCATCGCCTGGACAGCCTCAGGGTTGCGCATCGCGTGGGCCCTAGTTGCGACGGAGATCGCGGCGAGCTGCTCCGAGGTAGTGCCGTACTGGTACATGTGGCGGCTGGCGACCATTCCGTAATTCGAGATGAGCGTCATTCCCCATGGGTCAGTCATGTTGCTCAGGGGGCTGGAGGAACCCGGGCTGTAACCGCCGCCACCACCACCGCCTGTGCCGATGCGACGCATGTCGCTGTGGGCGGTGGAGCCGTAGGTAAGAAGCGCCACCTTGCACTTCCCGGCGGCGATATCGCGGCGGGCGTGGGCGGCATGAAACTCGTAGGAACTGCCGCCGACCTGCGTGGTATCAATCACGGTTGGCTTGAAGCCGAAGTACTCGGCGAGACCGAGGCCGGCCGAACCGGCACCATCCTGGGCGTCGTAGAGGCCGTCCACGTCGCTCCATGAGAGACCTGCGTCCTCCAACGCCTTGGCCGCGCATTCCGCTTTCATCTGCAGCGGCGTAATCCCGGGCGCCTTTCGCAGGGGATACTCGTAGATGCCAACGATCGCCGCATCACGTTGCTGAGAAACCATGAACGTGTCTCCTTAAAGCGGTACGCATGCGCTCGCCGCCTTCGCCGGACTGTAAAGAGGGGCGGTGGGATCGTCAACGCGTCGGGCGGACGTGGCCAGACTCTGGTAGCGTCCGCGCGCAATGGCTCTGGTGCTGATTTCGCTGGCCTGGCTGCTTTCGATGGCGTCCGTCGCGCTGTGGGTTGCGCCCTGGTGGGGTATCGGGGCGATCCTGGTGGGCAGCGTGCCGCTCGTTTACGCGAAGTTCGGGCGCCAGGGCGTGGTCACCCTGTTGGCCGCGGCCACGCTGGCGCTGGTGGGTGGGTGGCGATTCGAGCAGTGGCAAGACCGCGCCGCGCCGGACATCGCAAGATATGTGGGCCAGAAGGTGGAGCTCGAAGGCGAAGTTGCCTCCGAACCGGACCCCGGCCTGGCCACCGCGAGCTACGAGGTCGAGGTTCGCTTCGTCACCCTTGCAGGCGAGCGACGGCCCTCGAGGGGGAAAGTGCGAATCAGTGTTAATCAATACGCCGAGTACCTGCCGGGGACGGGCGTCCGGCTTAGCGGCAAGGTCGAAGAACCGCCCGTGTTCCCCGATTTCGACTACCGCAGCTACCTCGCTCGCCGCGGCGTGGTCGGTACCATGTACTTCCCAAGAGTGGAGGTGACATCCGATCCCGGCCGCTGGGGGCCGGGTCGGAACCTCGCGGAAGCGAGGCTCAATCTCCAGCACTCCCTGGAACGATCCCTGCCCGAACCTGAAGCGTCGCTCGGCGCGGGCGTCGCGTTCGGGCGCGATGGCAATATCCCAGACGACTTGTACGGGGACTTCCGAACGACGGGGCTGGCGCACATCGTCGCAGTCTCTGGTTCAAACGTCACTCTCGTGACGGCGCTGACGTTCCTGGTGACCGTACCGCTGTTTGGGCGCCGCTGGGCGTTGATCCCGGCGGTCTTTACGGTCGGTTCGTACCTGCTGATCGCCGGACTCTCGCCGAGCGTGATGCGGGCCGGTGTGATGGCCCTGGTGTTCCTCTTAGGAACGTACCTCGGCCGACAACAGAGCACACTCTCGGCGCTGGGTGCGGCAGCGGTGGCGATGACCGCGTGGAGCCCAGCGGTGGCGCGAGACCTCGGGTTCCAACTCAGCCTTTCGGCGACGGCGGGGCTGGTGGTGTTCGGGCCGTGGATACGCTGGGCATTGCACCGAGCCGCCAACCGAAGGTTTCTGCGAACGGCCATCCCAGGGCTCGCGGTCGATGTCGCGGCGCTTACGTTGTCCGCAACGGTTGCCACCCTTCCGATCACATGGGTGAACTTCGGACAAGTGTCACTTGTTGGGCCGGTCGCCAACGTCGTCGTCGAGCCGGCGTTCGTGCTGGCGTTCTGGCTGAGCGCTGGGACAGCGGTTGCCGGGCTTCTCAACGCGTCGGCCGGGCAGGCGCTCGGGCTCCTTGCCTACTATCCGCTTGCCTTCACGACGAGCGTCGCGCGCGGGGCAGCCAATCTGCCTTTGGCGTCTCTTTCAGTGCCATCGGCATCGGGCAACGCGGCATTCTTCGGCTATGCCGTGCTTGCTGCCCTAGGCTGGCCGGCCTACCGCCGCCTCGCTCGGACCGCACAGCCAACAGTGATCCGCACGGACCGTCGGCGGCGGCGAAGTCTGCTTCTTGCGGCGTCGGCAGGAGCCTGCGCCGTGCTCGTCATTCCGATTAGCCTGCTTCCAGGTCGCGGACCGGGCGCATTTGAGATGACGGTCTTGGACGTTGGCCAGGGGGACGCGATCCTGCTCACCACCCCTTCTGGCAGGCGTTTCCTGGTGGATGGTGGGCCAAGCGGGATCGAACTCGCGCGGCAGCTGGGGGCGGTTCTTCCACACTGGAGCCGGGGGATCGAAGGCGTCTTTGTCACTCACCCGCAGGAAGACCACATCGCGGGAGTCCCGGAGATACTCGACCGCTACCATGTCAAGTTGCAGCGAGACACTGGAGTAGCGGGCGCGATCGCCTCTTACGCCGAGTACCGAAAACGTTCTGGCGACCGCATAGAGGTACACGCGGGCGATTCGTTTGACGCAGATGGCGTCCGTTTCGAAGTTCTCTGGCCGCCCGCTGATTACCCAACCGACGACCTGAACAACACATCGATCATCCTGCGCGTGACCTACGGCGAAATCCGATTCCTCCTCACCGGCGATTCGGAAGGCCCGGCGCAGCGGGCGCTGATGGCGATGACTGACGTCTCGGCAGCAGTGTTGAAGGTGCCGCACCACGGTTCGAAAACGACTGACCCGGCATTTCTTGCGGCGGTCAACCCGGTGGTCGCCGTCATACCTGTCGGCGCGGACAACCGGTTCGGGCATCCGTCACCGGAGACGCTCGACGCGCTGGCGGCTGTAATGGTATGGCGAACCGACCAATCTGGCCGCGTGACCATCCGATCAGATGGCAAGCGGCTGACCGTAACAACGCAGCGCTAGCGTTCGCCCGTTTTCAATGATGCAGGTACGTTGAACGGAACGCGCTCGCAGACTCGCCGCGCACCTTGAACGGAGACCTCTTTGACTTCTCGAATCGACGGCCGGAGCGCGAACCAGTTGCGGCCGGTCCACATCGCCACCAACGTCCTCGATTTTGCCGAGGGCAGTTGCATTGTTGAGTTCGGCCGGACGCGCGTGCTTTGCGCGGCAAGCGTTGAGGATCGCCAGCCCGCGTTCTTGCGCAATACGCCCAGCGGATGGGTAACGGCGGAGTACTCAATGCTTCCGCGAGCGACCCATACCCGCAGCCAGCGCGAAGTCGAGCGCGGGCGGCCCGGTGGGCGCACCCAGGAGATCCAGCGTCTCGTCGGGC
>JBDTVB010000325.1:0-3461 GCA_040007415.1 Anaerolineaceae bacterium | reverse complement strand
TGTCGCTACTCGAGGTCAAGGACCTGCGCACGTACTTCTACACGCAAGAAGGCGTCGTCAAAGCGGTGGACGGCACCTCCTACGTGGTGGAGGAGGGCGAAACGCTGGGGTTAGTTGGGGAGTCAGGTTGTGGTAAGAGCGTTTCCGCACTTTCGATCCTCCGCCTCATCCCGCAACCCCCAGGGAAGATCGTCTCCGGTGAAATCATCTTCCAGGGCAGGGACATCCTGAAGCTGGACGAGGACGAAATCCGCAAGATCCGCGGTAACGAAATCGCCATGGTGTTCCAGGAGCCCATGACGTCCCTTAATCCGGTCCTCACCATTGGCCGTCAGATGACCGAAGCCCTTGAGCTTCATATGGATCTGCACGGCAAAGCCGCTCGCGACCGGGCGGCTGAACTGCTGGAGATGGTCGGCATTCCAGAGGCCAAGGGCCGTCTGGACGACTATCCGCATCAGTTCTCGGGTGGTATGCGCCAGCGCGTGATGATCGCCATGGCCATGAGTTGCAACCCGAAACTGCTGCTGGCCGATGAGCCTACCACCGCTCTGGATGTCACGATCCAGGCTCAGATTCTCGAGGTCATGAGCCGGCTGAGCCGCGAGTTCGGGACCGCCGTCATCATCATCACTCATAACCTGGGCGTGGTTGCGCGGTACGCGGACCGGGTGAACGTAATGTATGCCGGGAAGGTGATCGAAACCGCGTCGGCGACCGAGCTTTACGCAAACCCCAAGCACCCGTACACCGTCGGACTGCTCAACTCGGTCCCTCGCTTGGACGAAACGCGCAAGGAGAAACTCGTCCCCATCGAGGGCCTCCCACCAGACCTGGCGCACCTTCCGCCAGGCTGCCCTTTCTACCCTCGATGCGCCTGGCGCGTCGATGTCTGCAAGGAAGAGTATCCACCGTTCAAGCTCGTGGCCGAGAAGCACTACACTGCGTGCTGGGAGTCCGAACGCGTCCACCGGGAGGTGCCAGTTGGTGCAGCAAGCTAGTAGTTCAGGCCGGCAGCGAGTCGGGACAATCGGTGAAACGCTTGTCGACGTCCAGGATCTGAAGGTTTACTTCCCCGTCTCCGCGGGAATCATCTTTCAACGCAAGGTCGCGGACGTCCGCGCCGTCGATGGTGTCAGCTTCCAGGTCCGCCGCGGCGAGACGCTCGGTCTGGTGGGCGAGTCGGGTTGCGGAAAGAGCACCACCGGCAAAGCCGTCCTCCAACTCACACGGCCGACTGAAGGCACCGTTGGTTTCGAAGGAACCGATCTGACGAAGATCAAGGGCGGTGAGCTTCGCCGCTTCCGTCGCAAAATGCAGATGATTTTCCAGGACCCGTACGCCAGCCTCAACCCGCGTATGTCGGTCGGCAGCATCATCTCCGAGCCGATCACCATCCATAAGCTCGCCAGCGGCAAGGAGAAGAAGGAGAAGGTCCAGAACCTTCTTCAGACCGTAGGCCTCAACCCGTACTTCGCGAACCGCTTCCCGCACGAGTTCTCCGGTGGCCAGCGGCAGCGCATCGGCATCGCCCGCGCGCTCGCGGTTGAGCCGGACTTCATCGTCTGCGATGAACCCGTGTCGGCGCTGGACGTCTCGATCCAGGCGCAGATCATCAACCTCCTGCAGGACCTCCAGGATCAGTTCAACCTCACCTACTTGTTCATTGCCCACGATCTCTCGGTAGTCCGCCACATCAGCGACCGCGTGGCAGTCATGTACCTCGGCCACATCATGGAGCTGACGGACCGCGACTCGATCTTCGAGAATCCGTTGCACCCGTACACCAAAGCGCTCATGTCTGCCGTCCCGATCCCGGACCCCGAGATCGAACGCAAGCGGGAGCGGATCATCTTGCTCGGTGACGTTCCGAGCCCGTTGCGACCGCCAAGTGGCTGCGTCTTCCACACCCGCTGCCCAATCGCCATCGACGAATGCCGCACGCGCCTGCCTGATTGGCGCAACGTTGGCACCGCCGAAAAAGAGCACTGGGTGTGGTGCCACCGCGTGGATGCCAACCAGCACAGCAATACCGGCGCCGTCGCCGGGGTCTAGCAAGCACCGAGCTCGCGATCGCTTCGAGGAGCCCGTCAATTCGACGGGCTCCTTCTCCTTTCCTGAAAGCGACTGACCACATGCTCCCGTAGAGTGGGGTTACTCCATGTGAGGTCATGTCCAATGCCCAATCTTCCGGGGATGGGGAATCCACCTACGATGCCCGCCCAGTACGCCGCCCTGATCAAGCGTGTGCTCCACTACTCGGAAGCGGCTGTTGATGGACTGACCGTTGAACAGCTCTGCGACACCCGAGGCGGCATTACGAACTCGATCGGCTGGGACGTCTGGCACGTCGTTCGCACCATCGACAACATTATTCACTTCGTCTTCGAGCGCGAGCAGCCGGTGTGGCTGCGCGACGGTTTCGATGCGAAGTGGGGACTCCCTCGCGTAGACCAGGGCACCGGCCAGGACCCGAACGATGCGTACTCGATGGCGTTCCCGGCGGCCGACGAGTTCACGAGCTACACGCGCGCCGTGGCGGAAGCTGTTGTCCCCCGGATTGAGGCGATGACCATGGACTACCTCTCGAGCGTCCTGTTTATCCGTCCCTGGGGAGATATCCCACGCATGGAAGCGATCGGTCACGGCCTCATCGGGCACGGGAACGGCCATCTCGGCCGCGCGTCGCTCGCAAGGGCGCTTTACGGGCTGAAGGGTTTGCCGTACTGACCGTTTGTGGCTAAACGCCCAGGTTGTAGAGCGCACTGGCGTTCTCGCCCAAGAGCAACCTGCGCCGCCGGTCGCTAAGCTTCGCGGCGTTCGCCTTGACCTGGTCCAACGCGTCTTCGCTCGAGTCAACGTGTGGGTAGTCTGAGCCCCAGAGGAACTGCGATTCGCCCAGAGAGTCCATCAGGTGGTCGACGTAGGGCTCGCGCGGTTCCACCACGTAGAACACGTTTCGCTTCATGTACTCGCTCGGCTCCAACTTCGTTTTCTCCGCGTAGCCGAACATCTCATACTTCTCGTCCAGCCGGTGGGCGATGTACGGCGCCCAGCCCGCGCCAGCCTCTACGCAGAGCAGCTTCAGCTTAGGGAAGCGATCGAAGAATCCGGACATGATGAGCGACGCCATCGCCGGGATGATCTGGAAGGTGGCGCCCATCCCGAAGCTGTAGGTCCGGCTCGGCTCGATGAGGAGTGAATGGAAGCGCGTCGGGTTCTCCAACATCCGGTTGAAGCGAACGATGACGTGCAGGCAGACGGGCAGCCCCGCGTCCTCGAGTTCGTGCCAGAGAGGATCGAAATCAGGATGTGCCGGGCTCTTCCCGAGCACAGGCTCTGGTGGGAGGAAGACCCCCTTGAACCCGAGCTTCAGGCACCGTCGCAGTTCCGCCAATGCGTCTGCGGGGTCGTGTGGCGAAATGTGCGCCATGGGGTAAATGCGGTCCGGGTGGTCGCCA
>JBDTVB010000324.1:0-3464 GCA_040007415.1 Anaerolineaceae bacterium | reverse complement strand
ATGCCTACTTCCCGGCGAACTACGACATCGCGAAGGCTGCACTCTCCGCCAAACCAGTCGAACCGCCAAAGCCCGGAGTCGACAAGGCTGGGCGCCCGATGTTCGGCGGCGTGGGTACACAGCCTGGCCAGTTCTTCCAGCCGACCGATGTCGAAACGGACGCCCAGGGAAACCTCTACGTCATCGACAGCAAGACGAAGAAGCTCCAGAAGTTCGACGCGCGTGGAAACGTGATCGCTTCGGTTGATGTGCGAACCAACCCTTCGGATTCTGCCGATTCCTCGGAACCGTGGGGGCTCGCTGTCCAACCCGATACGGGTCGCGTCATCGTCGCAGACACCTTCGGATGGAAGATCCGCGTTTTCGACAAAGACCTCAAGCCGGTGTTCAGCTTCGGCAACGCGCCTGACACCAGCAAAACTCCCGGACCGTTCGACCTGTTCGGCCCGCGGGACGCCATCATCGACGCGTCAGGCAACATCTGGGTAACCGATACCGGTAACGACCGCATTCAGGTGTACACGTCAGATGGACGATTCCTCAAGACAGTCGGCAGCAGCGGTTCTGGCCCCTCCCAGTTCGATGAGCCGGTCGGGATTTCCCAAGGACCGGATGGCACCATCTTCGTCGCGGACATGTTCAACCGCCGCGTCGTACTCCTGAACGCCGATGGCTCGTTCAAGGCGCAGTTCCCGGTTGACGGCTGGGGTGGACAGGAGGTGCTCGATAAGCCGTACCTCCGCGCCCTCTCCGATGGCCGCGTCGCCGTCAGCCTGCCGTCGCTTAACCAGGTGCGGGTTTACACCGTCGACGGCAAGCCCGGGGCCAGCCTGAGCGCGCCGGAAGACCCTCTCAGCCGCCCTTACGGGATCCTGCAGACTGCCGATGGTAAGCTCTGGATCGCCGAAGGTGGCAGCGGAAGGCTCCGGCTCTTCGTTCTTCCCTGAGGTTCCCAAACTTCGCTGGCGGTCGCTCTCTTGCTTCGTTCTGTTCGATTCTGGGCCAGCTTCGCGATCAGCGTCGTCCTCATCGCCCTCTTCCTCCGCGCCACCCACCCCAGCGAGATCGCAGACGCGCTAAGCGACGCGAACTATTGGTATCTCTTCCCCGCTCTAGCGGTGCTGCTCCTCGCGATCTCAGCCCGCTGCGTGCGCTGGTCGGTGCTCATGCGCCCCGTCGCGCCCATGAGTCCGGCCCGCCTCTTCCCCTACGCGATCATTGGCTACATGGCGAACAACCTGCTCCCTGCGCGTGCCGGGGAGCTCGTCCGCGCCTACGTCCTTGGCGACCGTGAGAACGTTTCAAAGATGGGAACCTTCGGCACGATCGCGGTCGAGCGGCTCTTCGATGGTTGCGTGCTGGTTCTCATGCTGCTCGTCGCAGGGAGCATCGTTGGGTTCGAAGACAGCCGCCTGAAGGCGATCGCGATTGCTTCGTCGCTGCTCTTCGTGGCGGCCATTGTTGGCTTCTATTGGCTGACGCTCTCTGAGGAGCGCGCCAAGAGCGTCATGCACCGCGTCCTCCGCGTCCTCCCAGATCGGTTTGAACCACAGGCCGAGGAGCTAGCCGACTCCCTCGTCGTCAGCCTCCGCTCCGTCCATGACCCGCGCTCACTTGCCCTCGTCCTGTTCTTCAGCGCCCTCGCCTGGGTGATTGAAGCGGGCTCATACGCCGTCGTCGGCATGGGCTTTGATCTCGGAGTGGGTTTCGGCAACTACTGCCTTCTGCTCGCCGCGGCAAACCTCGCGATCATCATTCCCACATTCTTTGGCGGCACAGGCCCTTTCGAATGGGCCGCCAAACTGGTGCTCGTGGGGGCCGGGGTGTCAGACAATGTGGCCGGCGCCTACTCGATCATCGCCCACGCACTGATCCTCGTGCCCACGACGATCCTCGGCCTCATCCTGCTTTGGAGCTTTGGCGTGTCATTCCGCAAGATCACGCACGTCGAGGTGAACGAATCAGGGAGCGTGACTCCGTGAGGGCCGGTATCGTGGGCGCGGGCGTTGCTGGACTGGCCGCAGCCAAAGTCCTCCGCGAAGCTGGCCATGACGTCACGATCTTCGAGGGCAAGCCCGAGGTCGGTGGCCAGGTTGTCACCTTCCCCGTCGGTGGCGAGCCGCTGGAGTGCTTCTACCACCACATCTTTACGAACGACACGACCGTCATCCGGTACATCGAAGAGCTCGGACTTGGCCCCAGCCTGAAATGGATTGAGCCGAAAAACGGTCACTTCGTGAAAGGCCGCATCTGGCCGTTCGTGACACCGCTTGACCTCCTCAAGTTCAGCGCGATCCCGATCACGAGCCGCGTCCGACTCGGCCTCGCCGCCGTCTGGCTCCGCCGCCAGAAGGACGGAGTCCGGAAGTACGAAGGCATCACCGCGCGCAAGTGGATGGAGCGCGCCGTCGGCCGAAAGGCGTACGCCGCATTCTGGGGCCCGTTGCTCAAAGGGAAGTTCGCGGGCCAGTCCGATAGCGTCGGCATGGTCTGGCTCTGGAACAAGATCTACCTGCGTTTTGCCTCGCGTCGCGGCGCTGGTGCAAAGGAGTCCCTTGGCTACCTGGAAGGCTCGTTTAAGGCCTACTACCAGGCCCTCGCCGATCAACTGAATGCCAATGGCGTGAGCATCCGCCTTGAGACACCGGTCGAAGCTGTCGAGATCTCCGACGGCCGCGTTCGCGGCATTCTCGCCGGCAGCCAATTCCATGAGTTCGACACGGTGCTGCTCACCGTCCCGAACATCATCGCCCGCAAAATCGCAAGCCCGCTCCCGCCGAAGTACCTTGAAGTGCTGGACCGTGTGCAGTACCAGTGGGCCACCTGTCTCGTGCTCTCTCTCGATCGGCCGCTTTCTGACTTCTACTGGCTGAGCATTGGAGACAACCTTCCATTCGTCGCCTGTGTCGAACACACCAACTTCATGCCGCCCGAGCGCTATGGAAACAACCGCGTGGTCTACCTCTCGAACTACGTCCCACCGGAACACCCCGTACTCGCCATGACGGCGGAGGAGGTGCTGGAGAGCTACTTCCCTGGTATTCGCGCCATTAATCCCGCCTTCGACCGTTCCTGGGTGCGCGAGATGTGGCTGTTCAAGGACCCCGGCGGCCAGCCGATCATCACCACCAACTACTCCGCCTCGATCCCGGAAATGCGCACCGGCGTGGACGGCCTCTACCTTTCGAACACAACCCAGGTTTACCCGGAAGACCGAGGCCAGAACTACAGCCTGATCCTCGGCGAAACGGTTGCGCGGCTAATGGACGCGGATTCCCGCCAGGCGTCGCGAGCCGGCGCCAGCTAGGACCGCTTCGCGCCTTCCACTACCTCCACGCTATACTTGTCCTCGATTTCACAAGCGAGGTCTGAGTCAATGGCCGCTGAACCCACGGTGCAGGAGTTGCGTGCGCTGGTCGCTGAATTCCAGCCCGAAAAAGGCCATGTCATGCCCGCCCTCCACA
>JBDTVB010000323.1:0-3469 GCA_040007415.1 Anaerolineaceae bacterium | reverse complement strand
TCTGATGCGTTCATCGTCGCCTCGTCCCTCACCACCGTGGCCGGTCAATGGACCTATGAGCCCACCCACCCAGCGTCGCACCGGATCATGTCCGTTCACTTAGTTCGACAGCAATCGTGTGTTGAACGAACGGCGGGGTCAGGACTCGCTGATGGTGACCTTCGTCATCTTCACCGGCGCCGTAGGGCGATCCTGCGAGCCCTTGGGCGCGGTCGCGATCGTGTCGAGCACGTCCTCGCCGCTGGTGAGCTGGCCGAAGATCGTGTAGCTCGGCGGCAAACCGTAGTCCGCGTGCATGATGAAGAACTGGCTACCGTTGGTATTCGGGCCAGCGTTCGCCATAGCGAGAATGCCGCGGGTGTACTTCTTCTGGACCGGTTCATCCCTGAACTTGTAGCCGGGGCCGCCGCTGCCGGTACCGGTTGGATCGCCGCCCTGGATCATGAAGCCCGGGATCACGCGGTGGAAGATAACGTCTTCGTAGTACCCGTCCCGGGCAAGGAAGACGAAGTTGTTGACCGTGTTCGGCGCATCCTCGGGAAAGAACTCGACGTTCATCGTGCCGGCGGTCGTTTCGATCGTGGCCGTGTAGGTCTTCTTTGGGTCAATTGAGAGGGCCGGGGGGCTGGAATACGACTTCATGGTTGCTCCGCTTTGGAATTGAGCATCCAGCGTACCCCAGCGGCCGCCTTCAGACTCGCTGCTCCTTGACTCCCTGGGGGACCATCGAGTCGTTCACGCTGCCGAGCCACTCGCGCACCCAGGCCTGTTCTCCGAGAGCAGGCAAGGCGCGGACGATGTCGTGGGTGTGAGTCGGCTCGTGGATCGCGATGCCCCAGAGCAGCCCACCGAAACGAACCTTTGTTGGCGCGAGTCCGAGGGACTTGCGGTCGCCGCCGTAGGGAATGATCGAATCCAACTGCGCGTCGGTCATCCGTTCGATGGCCGCCACCAAGCGTCCGCGATGAGTGTTCGCCTCGGTCAGCAGCTCCTCGATACCGACCTGACGACGCGCGATAACCGCCGAGTCGTTCCACTCGTCGATGTCGAAGGGCAGGGGGATAGGCACGCCCGGCATGGGGGCGTTCAAGCCCACCATCGCGCTGAAGTTCGGCGCAATCAGACCATCGATCGTGCAAAGATGCGCAATATAGTCCTTCACCGACCAGTGCGAGCCGGGAATAGGGGTGGCAAGTTGTTCGTCAGTGAGCAATCGGCAGAGGCACGCGAATTGCACACGGTGGCGAGCGAACTCATCGAGAACGAGGCTGACGCGCGGATTGGTCACGGGATCCCCCTTTGGAAGGTGCAACTGTACCGCGCGCACCCGGTTCCCGCTCAGGTTGCCGCCCACCCGTCACAGCCGTGACAATGAGCCTTCTGACAGCATCCGGCGGGCATAGCGCATCCGCCTGCTCCCGGTGCCCTGGCAACTGAAGGATCCCAACACTGGGCCGCCCGGCACTGGGCGGCCTTCAACAGATAGAGGTGAGACGTGAGCCAACTCCAAAAGAAGATGCAGAAGCTGCAGCGCCGCGAAGGGCCGAGCATGGGTTTCGGGGCCGCCGCCCGGGAACAGCCACGCGCGATGGTCCTGATCGCCCTCACGACAGGCAGCGCGGAAGCCAAAACCGCTCTCGGAGCCGGGGCTGACGCGGTCGCGATACGCGCGGAAGGTTCCAAAGCGGTCTCTGCCGTGGAATCGCTCGCGGACGCGAAAGGCACCGCCGGCGTGCTCAGCCAAGCGCTGGAGGAAGCGACCGCCGCCGCCCTGGCCAAGGTTGGCTGCGATTTCGTGATCAGCAGCCTCGAAAAGACGGAGTCCATCGCGGTGGACACGGAGCGGATGGGGCACATCCTGATCGCCAGCGAGGAGATGGAAGACAACACGCTTCGGGCCCTCGCCCCTCTTGGCATCGATGGGCTCTTTGTGGAACGTGGTCCAGGCGGCACGATGCTTGCCAACCAGCTCGGCCTCGTGCGGTTGGCAACCTTCGCCTCTACCCCGTTGCTCGTCACCGTGCCCGCGAACGCAAGCGTGGCCGAACTTCGAGTCCTTCGCGATTCTGGGGTCGGCGGTGTGATTGCTCCGGAAAATGCCAGCGCCGGGGAATTGAAAGCGCTGATCGAGGCCCTGATCGCCGTGCCAGCGCCGAAGAAGTCCCGCCGGGACGGCGGAGAAATGGCGATCGTGCCTTCTGCCGCCGCCGGCCACGCCGAACACGAGGAAGAGGACGACGAAGAGGACGACGAATAATCCATGAGCCAGGTCACGATCGAACGCCGCGGCGCTATCGCCATTGTCACGCTGACCAACCCGCCGGACGGCTACATGGACAGCAACACGGTGCCAGAGTTGGACACGGCGACACTCGAACTCGAATCTGACGCCGCCGTGAGGGTGATCGTCATCACCGGCGGACTGCCGGGCGTGTTCGTTCGTCACTACTCGGTCCACGAACTCGGTGCCCTCTCAACTCAGCTTCGAGCCCAGGGTTTGCGGGTCGATACGGGCTCGACGATCCCCGAGCGTGCCCTCGACCGCGTCTTTTCCCGCATCGAAACGATGAGCAAACCGGTGATAGCGGCGATCAACGGCACAGCGATGGGCGGCGGCTTCGAACTGACGTTGGCCTGCGATATTCGCATCGCCGAGGATGGCCCCTACTCGCTGGGCCTGCCGGAAGTGAACGTGGGCATTCTTCCCGGTGCGGGTGGCACACAGAAGTTGAGCCGACTCGTCGGCGTCGCTCGAGCCCTGGAGATGACTCTCCGCGGGCGAACGGTCTCTCCTCAGGAGGCTCTCACCCTCGGCATCGTCCAGGAGGTGACCCCTCCTGGAGAGGTGCTTCCCCGCGCACTGGCTATCGCTGAGGAACTCGCCGACAAGGCGCCCCTCGCCGTCGCTCACATCAAGCGACTGGTCCGCATGTCCGCTGAGACGCCGCTCGCGCAGGGCCTGGCGCTGGAGCGGACGCTCTTCCTCGATCTGCTGGTGAGCGACGACGCACTCCGTCTGATGACCGAGATGAACGAGGGCCGCCGCGATATCCGGGATCGCTGACGGAGCCCGCTTCCGCGGAGAGTTGATGCGCTGGTACCAGGTCTCTGGGCGGCACAGGCTGCCCTGGCGGCTTGTGCGAGACCCCTATGCCATTCTCGTCTCAGAAGTGATGCTCCAACAGACGCAAGTGGATCGCGTGCTCCCGTACTACGGCGCATGGCTGGAACGCTGGCCGACAGTTGCGTCGCTAGCTCATGCACCTATCGCGGACGTAATTCGTGCGTGGGGCGGGCTGGGTTACAACAGGCGAGCCGTGAACCTGCACCGCGCCGCGACGGCAATTCAGGACGAGGGGGGTGGGTTCCCTAAAGGGGTGACCGAGCTGATGAGGCTGCCGGGGGTTGGCCCGTACACCGCAAGCGCGATCGCCTCACGCGGCGCCAGCTTCGTGGGATCGGCCTTCGC
>JBDTVB010000322.1:0-3486 GCA_040007415.1 Anaerolineaceae bacterium | reverse complement strand
CAGCGTTCGCATCGCTGAGGTAAGGGGTTCGAGTCCCCTCGTCTCCACCACAAAAATCTCAGGGCTGTCCGTGAGCGGTCCTTGGCAGCGCCTGAGATGGTTTCCTCCACCGCATATCCCCGGATCGCGTAGACTGAGGGGTAAGGCGGCGGCACGCAGCAGCGCGCGCCCCTGTGTCAAGGAGGATGGATGACGAAAAAAGAAGGAATCGAAGTCGAGGGAACGGTGACCCAACCGCTGCCCAATGCGATGTTCAAAGTGGAACTCGCGAACGGCCACGAGGTGCTGGCGCACATCAGCGGCAAGATCCGCAAGAACTACATCAAGATTTTGACCGGTGACCGCGTCCTCGTAGAGCTTTCCCCCTACGACCTGACGCGCGGCCGTATTACCTACCGCTTCAAGTAAGAGTCCGATCGGACGCCGGCACGCCGCGGGTGGCCGTGGCGTCCGGGTGACGTGGTGCCCGCGCGCAGCGCAGCGCATTTGCTCTGGCGCGCACACGGCTGGTTTGAGCACACAACCGCTGTTCCTTGGCGAATGCGACCTCCGCTACCGGGTCATCTCGCGCATGGCGGCGCGGCTGGTGAGCAGCTCTTCAAGCTGGGCCGAGGTAGGCGCCGGCCTTTCGAAGTGCTTCCTGTAGCGAGCCAACAGCAACCGCGGCCGGCACCGTGCCGTGTTGAAGCGCAAGTGCTGCCGCCGTCCCCGCTGCCTCGCCCGTGGCGAAGCATGCCGGGATCTCTTTCGTTGCGTGGTGGGCACGGTGATCGGCAGACATGCAGCGCCCGGCGACGAGCAGGTTATCGACACCCTGTGCGAGCAGCGACCGGTACGGGATATGGTAGACCGCGCCGTACTTCGTCCAGTTGCCGGTGACAGCGATGGTGTCGGCGAACGGGGGCTGGTCCATGTCCTCGCGCGTGAGGACGTAGCGCCCGATCAGGCGCCGCGACTCCGTGATCCCCAGTGTGGTCGCGAATCCTGAGATGTAGGCTTCCTCGAACCCGCTCCCCGCTGTACCACGAAGACGATCCAATTCGGCGCGCACGAGGCGGCGGCACTCAACCTCGGCGAACGTCAGGTCGTCCGGGTTCGTCGGGTCGATCTCCCGCGAGATGCGTTCCGCGGCGCCCCACGGATGCAGGTACGCCCGGCGGTTGACGGTCTGGTAGTACGTCGGGCGTTGGGGCGAGCGCTCCGCCGTTTCGACATCTACGTTCGCGGTGCGGAACCAGAGCCAGGGATGGACGCGCTCGACGTCGACCGATTCACCGGCAAGTACCGCGATGTCGCCGTCTCCTGTGGCGTCAACGACTGCGCCGCAGGCGATCGCCTCTCGACCCGCCTTGGACTCGAAGACGACGTGCGTTACCCGGCGCCCATCTCGTGCAACACCGACAGCCCAGCGGTGGAAACGCAGGTCAACGCCTGCGTCAATCAGCATCTGATCGGCTTCGACTTTGAACTCCTCCGGGTCGTAGGCCACGGAGTAGCGCACCACGTGCGGCCCGCTCCCCCAGACGAGTCCCTGGCGGCGGTAGCGCTCGATCAGTGCTGGATCGGGGCTGCCCCACTCATCTCGGGGAGGAAAGAGGCAGGCATTTCGTGCTGCGAGGCGCTCAACCATCTCCTGGCAGAGTCCCGCCACAACCTGCTTTCCGCGGCCATCATCCAGCGAGAGCAGGAGGACAATCAGGCCGTTGGACGCCAGTCCACCAAGGGAGCCGTAGCGCTCCACGAGCATGGTGCGAGCGCCCGTCCGGGCGGCGGCCACAGCAGCCGCAATCCCTGCAGAGCCGCCTCCAACAACGAGCACATCGGTCTCAGCGATCACTGGCGTCTTCCGCGGAGGCTCATTCAAGAAATCGGCCACAGCCGGATGATAACGGATGGGTGAGCCGCTATCGCAGGTTGGTCTCAAGACGGCTGATCAGGGGACTGTCATGGACGGAGCGCCCCCCGGCCGCGGCAACCTGCGGTACGCTGTCGCCGTGAGTCTTCGTGACGGCGTCCCGACGAAAACGCCACCTCCGTCATTCGATGCGCTGCTGCCGGCTGAGATGGCCAACCGCGCGGTCGATGTCGGTCAACGGAAGGCGGAACTCGACGCGATCACCCTGTTCGCACTGGCCGTGCTTGCGGGGGCATTTGTCGCGCTGGGCGCTGTCTTTTCGACTACGGTGTTCGCGGGTGCGGGCGGCCACGTTGGCTTTGGGATCGCACGCTTGCTGGCGGGCATCGCCTTCTCTCTCGGATTGGTCCTGGTCGTGGTTGGGGGTGCCGAGCTCTTCACCGGAAACAACCTCATCGTGATGGCATGGGCGGCGCGGCGAGTCAGCACGGCGCGACTCCTGCGAAACTGGATCATCGTCTATCTGGGCAACTTCACCGGTGCCGTCGCGACGGCCGGGTTGGTCTATTTCGCTGAGCAGTACCGATTCGGCGACGGCGTGGTTGGGAAGACGGCGCTCGATACGGCGAACCTCAAAGCGGGCTTGGGGTTCTGGCAGGCGATCGCGCTCGGCGTACTCTGCAATGCGTTGGTCTGCCTCGCGGTCTGGCTTTCGTTCAGCGCGAGAAGCACGATCGATCGGGTGGTCTCGGTGGTGTTCCCGGTCAGCGCGTTCGTGGCCGCGGGGTTCGAGCATTCGATCGCCAATATGTACTTCGTGCCGTTCGGCCTCCTGGTGAAGCGAGGCGCGCCGGACTCGTTCTGGACGAGCATCCAGAGTTCGCGAGGCGCGTATGCGGACCTAACCTGGCGGAACTTCTTGGTGAACAATCTCATCCCGGTGACGATTGGCAACGTGATCGGAGGTGCGGTGCTGGTTGGCGGGGCGTACTGGCTCATCTATCTGCGCAAAGGCCGAGGATCGGTGTAGCGGGCGGAGACTTTCCACCGCCTGGCGGGTTTGTAGGCGCACAAAGATGGTTGGCGCGGGCCGCTCCGGGTCGCGCTGGTCCGGATTGTCATGGCAGGGAGTCGTGTGGCAAGGTTAGCTCTGAGAGGTTCGACGGTTAGTGGGTCAGCCTGGGCCCAAGACCTCTCGCGACGAGTGCCCTCGTAGCTCAACGGATAGAGTATCTGACTTCGGAGTAGCTTGATGGATGCGCTGTGCTCCGACTGTGCAAGGTGGAGCGTAATCACTCCAGTTAGATGGTGAATTTTCCGCATTAGGCGTCCGACTTCGGCACCGCCGTGCCCACGGACGTGCACTTGATGCGTCGGCCCGTTCGGTGGACCGTTACGGTGTGAGCGTTGCCGCGGACCATGCAGCCGAAGCGCACGACCGGTTCTCGCCACGCCAAGGGCTTCTGAATGGAGAGCGAGATTGGTTGGTCTTAGAACTTCCAGGTTGTTCGAACCGCGGGGCATGAAAACCGGCGCCCCGGGTGTCTGATCGGACAAGAGCGGCAGAAGAGACCTAAACTGCGTCCGCAGAGGCTGGAAAATGGCTAACCTCCGTTCCGCCTTTTCAAGGC
>JBDTVB010000321.1:0-3490 GCA_040007415.1 Anaerolineaceae bacterium | reverse complement strand
ACGCTCCAACGATTCTGCGCGCGGCGGGCGAAAGCCTGCGATTGGAGATTCTCCGGGGCGATATAGAAATAGTCCGAATCATACTGCCCGGCAAACTTGACTCCGAGGAAGTTGCTGAACCGCCTCCCAAGCCCCTCGTTTTGTACGCTCGGAAGGATCCGCCCGTGGTGGACGTAGAGCAATCGGCGTTCAATCCCACCCACGGGCGCAAGGTGGATGGCCGCACAGAACACGCCGACCGCCAGACCGTCCTTCTCAGCGATCAAGACCGTCGCGTCTTCCATGAGCCGCGCCGCCGCGAAATAGTCGCTCCCACGGTCGATCACGAGTTCCGCGGCGCCGAGCCGGAGTGGCGTCTGGCGCTCGATTTCGGCCAGCGCTGGACCATCGGCAACGGTTGCTTCGCGAACGGTAATCTGTCCGGCCATCACCGCGAGTCTACCAGTTGAGAAAGGCGTGGCCGCAGTCCGCCCGCGCCGATCGGTTCACCCTTCGAACTCGTCCCGCCCGCCGTGCATCGTGATACCGGCCAGGCGGTCGGGGATCCAGCCTCGCAGCAGTTCGAGAACCTCGTCCTTTGCCTGGATCAGGCTATGCCCGGCCTGGCCGTAAAGGACGATGCGCTTGGGCTCTGCTGCCCGCCGATAGATGTCCTCGCTCGCTTCATGACTCAGCACGCTATCCACCATGCCGTGGATGAGGAGCAACGGCTTTTCGAGATGGTTCACCTCGCGAGTTCCGAAGAGCTGCGGCGAAAGCGACGCAACGGCAACCACCGCCGAGCCGATCTCGGCCGCCTTGATCACAACCGCACCGCCAAAGCTGTGCCCAACCAGGACCAGGTCCATCGCCCCGATCCCCTTCAGGAAGGAACACCCGGCGAGCACGTCGGCCACGCATTCCTGGAACTCGTTTGGCTGACGGTAGTTGAGCCGGAGGACGGTCACTCCGTCAGGTTCGAGGGCCTCGGCGAGGCGCCCATAGAGCCCGTCCGCCGGCCCATCGAGCCCTCCCATCGCCCCTCCAACGCAGACGATCGCGCCGGTGCCGCCCTCCACAGGGTGGAGAACGCCCTCAATTTCGCCCCGGGTGGTCTCCAACAGAACACGCAGGACGCCTTCGGTCTCTGTCGGCGCCGCACCCACGCGGAGGACGCGCAGTTCAACGTCCGTTCCGGCGGTTGGCGCGTCATCCCACATGTTCCCGGCCATCAGTTGGCATCATACCCTCACGCCCCAGGGAGGGTTGCGAACCAACGATCACGTGCCAATCACTTCCTGGTAGCGGAACGGCTGGTACCATCACGGCAACGTGTTGAGCGCTTGCTCAACGTTCCGCGGGAGTCTCCGTACAGTATGTGTGGCCTAGCAGGAATCCTCCGCTCAGAATCCGAACCGGTGCCGCCCGGGCTGATTGACGCGATGATCGCGACCCTCCGTCACCGTGGCCCGGACGGCGAAGGTTCGTACTTTGCGCCGGGCATTGGATTCGGCCACACGCGGCTGGCGATCATCGATCTGACAGCCGCATCAGACCAGCCTTTCATCGATGAGATAGCCGGGCTTGCGATGGTCTTCAACGGCGAGATCTACAACTACCTGGAACTCCGCTCCGAACTGAAAGCATTGGGATTCGAGTTTCACAGCAACGGCGACGGTGAAGTTCTGCTAAGGGCCTACGAAGCGTGGGGCGTGGAGTGCCTTTCACGCCTCAACGGCATGTTCGCATTCGCACTCTGGGACAACCGCAAGCATCGCCTCCTCTTGGCGCGTGATCGGTTCGGGGAGAAGCCGCTCTACATCGCGCGCTCGCCCCGCGGCGTTGTGTTCGCCAGTGAGATGAAGGCGATCCTCGCGATCCGGCCGGAGCTTCGCGTGCCGAACCGCAAGTCCGTCTACCGGTACCTTTCACGTGGAGACTTGGACCTTGACCAGGAAAGCTTCTTCGAGGGCATCGAAAGCGTACCCGCCGCACACTACCTGCTGCTCGATTCAGAAGGGCGCGGCGCGCCCAAGCGCTACTGGCACGCCACCAGTACCGCGATACCGGGAACTCGCGCTGCGCAGGTAGAGCACTTTCGCGAACTGCTGTTCGACGCAGTGCGTATCCGCCTGCGAAGTGATGTGCCCGTGGGCAGCAGCCTGAGCGGCGGCCTGGACTCATCCAGCATCGTCGCCACTATCGACGCACAGAAGAGCAGCCAGGCGGTCCATCAGAAGACGTTCAGTGCGCGCTTTAGGTCTCGCCAACACGACGAGGGCCAGTTCATCAAGCTCGTGACCTATCAGGCTGAAGCAGAAGCACACGAGGTGTGGGTCGAGCCCGAACTCTTCATGGCGGAGTTTGAGCAGTTGCAATGGCATCAAGAAGAACCGATCGCCTCGACGTCTCCGCTTGCCCAATGGCTGGTGATGCGGCTCGCTCATGAAAACGGCACCACCGTCTTGCTGGACGGTCAGGGTGCCGACGAATTGTTGGCAGGATACGACCAGGCGCAGGGGATGATATGGGCCCACTGGCTGCGCCGCGGCCGAATAGACAAAGTGGGCCGGGAGGTATTCGCGTTTGCGAAGCGCTACCACACGCTCCGGGACCCTGCGCTGTTCGCCGCCTACTACTCGCTCCCAGGAAAGCTGCGAGACGAGCTCGTAGAGCGCTACTACCGCTCGTCCAAGACCGTCTCCCCCGAGCTGCACCGCGAGTTCGCGCCGTCCCACGTCGATTCGCCCGAACCGTTCCCGGACCGCCTCCGGAACGAACTGGTGCGCTGGCAAACGGTTACCCAGCTCCCAGAATTCTTGCGCTACGCAGACAGGAACAGCATGGCCTTTGGCCGCGAGGTACGGCTACCGTTCCTCGATCACCGGCTTGCCGAATACTGCTCCAGCCTCCCGCCTGACCTCCTGCTGAGCAACGCCGTGACCAAGGTCATTTTGCGCGAAGCGATGCGCGGCATCGTCCCCGATACGATCCTGGATCGCAAAGACAAGCTCGCCTATGCGCCGCCGCAGAAGCAATGGAACCACGGGCCACTCCGCCCCTGGCTCGAGCGTACACTGACGGCTGCTGAGCACCGCGACGACATCTTCAACCCGCGCACGGTGGTCAAACTAAGGGAAGGGCTACATCACGATGGTGGCGACACGCTCATGTGGCGCGTGGCCAGCACCGAAGCGTGGTTCCAGTTGATGGTGGACCACCCAAACCGCGAATTCGCTCCCTCTGCGGAAATTAGCCCAATTAGCTGGTAACCTCCCAAGCGCAACGTCTCGGAGTAGCGCCGGGCAGTCCCGGCCGCATCTCCGCCCACGCACCACTCACATTGGAAGAAGGAAGGTATGAAGATGGCAATCTCATTCGAAGGCCAGGTAGCCCTGGTTACTGGCGCGGGCAACGGGCTCGGCCGGGCCTACGCGCTCGATCTCGCAAAGCGCGGAGCCAAAGTTGTCGTCAATGATTTGGGTGGCGACCCGCATGGCCAGGGCGAAAA
>JBDTVB010000320.1:0-3492 GCA_040007415.1 Anaerolineaceae bacterium | reverse complement strand
TTTCGTAGGCCCAAACGATGCCGTAGGCGAGCCCGCCGAGCGCCAGCCCACCGGGCACGCCGAGCCAGTGCGAGACCCACGTATCGGCAGCGATGATGCCGATTCCCGAGCCAGCGAGGAAAGAGAGGAAGGCAGCCCGTCGGCGCTCAACTTCGAACCGTTCGCGCAGAGGGTGTCTTCGCACTGTCGTCATAGCTGTCAGTGTACCGCCTGCTCTCGAAGCCGTTCTGGCACGCGTTCGAACTGCAGCATGTGCTCAAAGGTCTGGCGTTCGCGGATGACGTCGGCCACACCGTTGTGGATGAGTATCTCCGGTGAGAGTTTGCGGCCGTTGTAGTTGGAGGACATTGACGCGCCGTAGGCACCGGCGTCGTGGATGACCAGGTAGTCGCCGACGCGAGCTTCGGGGAGATGGCGGGTGACGACCACGCCGCCCTCCTCCTGGGTGAACACATCGCCGGACTCGCAGAGAGGGCCGCCGACAATCACGTCCACGGTCGTGCTGATCTCCCGTCCGTCGGCAGGCGCGATCGAGATTTCGTGGTAGGAGCCGTACATCGATGGGCGCACGAGCGTTTCGAAGCCGGCATCGACGAGGTAGAAGAGGTTGTCCCCCATGCGTTTCACGGCGCGGATTTCGGTGAGCAGTGAGCAGCTTTCGGCGACGAGGTAGCGGCCGGGCTCAACCTCGAGCGAGACCGGGTGGCCCACGATGTCCTCGACGGCGCGGCAGGCGCGCTCCCAGAGGGAGTGGTAGGCGTTGAGGTCAATTCGCGGTTGGTCCTTGTGGTAAGGAATCGGCAGCCCGCCGCCAGCACTGATCAGTTCGAGCTGGGCACCGACACGGCTGGCCGCTTTGACCATGGCGTCGCAAACGGTGGCCAGGTGGTCGAAATCCGTGCCAGAGCCGATGTGCATGTGGAGACCCTGGATGTTGACTCCCGCGTGGGCGCCGAGGCGCAGGCACTCTTCGATCTCGGTATGCCAGATGCCGTGCTTGGAGAACTCGCCGCCGGTGTTGGTTTTGCGGGAGTGGCCATGGCCAAAACCGGGATTGATGCGCAGCGTGACATTCGCACCAGGGCAGACCGCGCCGAGCTGGGCGATCATATCGGCCGAACCCACGTTCACGGGGATGCGATGCGCCGCGATCATCTCCAAGGCGTCGCGGTCGAAGACATCGGCCGTGTAGACCAGGCCGGGCGGGTCGGTTTCGCCAGAGTATCCAACCTGCAGGGCGCGGTAGATCTCGCCTGCGGAGACCGCGTCCACCATCACGCCGTTCTGCCGCATGAGGGCGAGCAGGGCGAGGTTAGAACTGGCCTTCTGGGCGTAGCGAATAACGGGGAACGGCTTGAGTTCGGAGATGCGCTGTTCGATGACGGCCTGGTCGTAGATAAACGCGGGAGTGCCGTAGCGCCGAGCGAGTTCGGGCACGGGCACACCGGCGATGATAGTGAGCACGTTGTTCATGGGAACAATGGTGGGATATCCGGACGGCGGGTGCCACCAGAGGCGTCTGACGCTGCCAGGACGCCCGGACCGGCGGTGACGCGGTACCCCCGCCCCTGAAAAGGAGGCGCCTTTACGGAATGACGCTTGTAACCTCCTCGGCCTCTCCCGCTTGCGACGGAAGCGGGGAGTTTGGGTCAATGCGGTTCATGGCGCTCCGCTGGTGCATGGGAGCGCGGCACCCGCCTACGGTCGCGGCGCTGCAGCGGCGGTCTTTTGCCTCGGGCTAACAAGGCCCGTAGACTCGGGTTCATAGCGCCGCCAACCCGGTGATGGGACGGTGAGCCAGCGATCGGAGCCACTTTTTGCAGATTATCGAAGGCATCTACCAGCTACTGACGCCGTTCCCGCAGTTCACGATTGAGTCTGCGAAGGAGATTCGGAGCACGATCCAGGCGGCCCCGCGGGTGATAAAGGGTCTGCCGTACGTGTTGCCGTACATGATTCGCGATGGCGGCGATACGGTGCTGGTGGACTGTGGCTGGAACACGGATAGCGCCTACGAATCGCTCGAAGCGGGGATGAAGGAGCACCACTCGCACCCGACTGAGGTGCAGAAGCTCGTCATCACGCACGTCCACCCGGACCACTACGGCATGGCAGGGCGGCTGAAGCAGCTTTCCAGCTGTGAGATTGTGGTACACGAAGAGGACGCCAAAGTGATCACGGCCCGCTACTTCGCACCGAAGGGCTTGATCGATGACATGTCGAAGTTCATGGAGAAGAACGGCGTGCCAAACTCCAACTCGCCCGAGATGTCGCGGGGCTCCATGGGCATGCTGATGAACGTTTCGCCCGTGCCGGCAGACACGCAGGTGAAGGGGGGCGAAACGTTCAAGGTTGGCGATTTCGACTTCGAGATCATCTGGACGCCGGGGCATTCGCCGGGGCACATCTGCCTCTACGAACCGAATCGCAAGATCCTGATCACCGGCGACCACGTGCTGCCGACGATCACACCGAACGTTTCGATCCACTCGCAGACGTCGGGCAGTCCGCTGAGCGACTACATGCGCTCGCTCGAACTGCTTGAGGACCTGGACGTGGAGACGGTGCTGCCGGCGCACGAGTTTGAGATCTTCGACCTGAAGAAGCGGTTGCGGGAGATCGAAAGCCACCACAAGATGCGGCTGGATGAGATGGAGAAGTGCGTGGATGCAGGCGGCTCGACGGCGTGGGAAGTGGCCGGCCGGGTGAAGTGGACGACCGGGTCGCTTTCGGACTTCGAACCGTGGGTGCAGCGTTCGGCGGTGGGCGAGACGCTGGCGCACCTGGAGTATCTGTACGAAGTGGGGCGGCTGGCGAAGGTGATTCGCAACAAGACGCACTACTGGCTTCATGTTTAGCTGCTAGCCGGAGAGGGAGAGACGCCCGGCGTCAGAGGCGACGGAACTGGAGCTGGCACCAATCGCGTTCGTGGCGGATGCCGCTGAGGGCGAAGCCGTGCTGGGCCATGGCGGCCTGGGCGCGGCGGGCGTCTGGCGAAAGGATGCCGCTGAGGACCGCGAAGCCTCCGGGCCTGACCACGCGGCCGAAGATCGGCGCGAGGCGGAGGTTGGCGTCGGTGGAGATGTTGGAGAGCACGAGGTCGTAGCGGCCGGGATGATCTTCAGCGAGGATGCCGGCGCTGATGCGCACCTCGGCGCCGATGCCGTTGGCGTCGCAGTTGTTGCGGGCGACCTCCGCGGCGATGGGGTCGATGTCGATCGCTTCGACTGACCTGGCGCCGAGGAGGATGGCGGCAATAGCGAGGACGCCTGAGCCAGTGCCGACATCGAGCACCTCCATGCCGGGCTGGACGAGTTCGTCTATGGCGCTAAGGCAGAGGCGGGTGGTCTCGTGGTGGCCGGTGCCGAAGGCCAGGCCGGGGTCCAGGCGAATCGCAATCTGGCCGGGCTGCACCTCGTGTTCAAGCCAGGTGGGGACGATGACCACGCGGTCGCCGGTATCGACCACCCCGAAGAACTCGCGCCAGCTGAC
>JBDTVB010000319.1:0-3496 GCA_040007415.1 Anaerolineaceae bacterium | reverse complement strand
GTCCCCGCCGGAGAGTACGTCGGCGACGGCACGAACGGCATCTTCGCCCGCAGTAGCGCCGTCAGCCGACTCAACCGACAGCCCCCCGGCGGCCGCTGCCGGAGAGCCCGCCTCCAACGTTCACGACATCGGCCGCACCATCGCCAGCTCTCCGGCGGCAGACAGCATGGGTGCCCCAAGTATGCCGCTCGCCGCCGCTCCACCCGCGGCGGTGCCCCAAACATTCGAAGGCCCTGGGCCGGTTCACGACGAGCACACGGTCACCCCAACGCCTGACACGAGCCCCTCGACCCGAACCTCACCTTCGTCGGCGCCCGTGACCGAAACAGCAGCCCAGAGCGTTCCCGACCCGGTAAGCACGGTGAGCGGCCGAGCGCCTTTCAGCGCGCCACCGACATCAGCTGACGACCAGCCAAACATCGCCGAACCGGGAGACTCTCCAGTCCAAGCGCCACCATCAGTCCCATCGACTCCAGTTTCCCCATCTGTTCCGACCAACGCCTCCGATCTCGTCTCGGATCTGCCCTTGGCGCCGGTAGCTGCCGCCAGCCAGTCTCCTGAGGTCATCTCCCGCCGCGTGACAGCCGAAGGAACCGTCCCAGAGACCCCAGCGCAAACCGCAATCCCGGACGGTCGAAGCGATCGACACTCGCCGGACCTTCAAGAAATCACCGACGATCTGGGACTGGCGGCGAGCGCCGCCATTGTGGTCCCCATGGCCACCTCAGAAGATCCGCAGCAGAGTGTTGCCACGGCTGGATTCGAGTCTCCTGAGCCAAATGCCACGCCAGCGAGCGTCCTCCGAACGTTGGCCGACAGGCCGTTCACTGTCGAGCCCGATTCGCTCGAATTGACTCTTGCCGAAACGTCTCCCGCCGCCGCATCGGCTGCGTCCGTCGAACCAGTGGGCCCGGCAGCGTCGACTGTACTCAGTTCAACAGGTTCACCGTCACCCAATTTCGAGGCGGCCGCGACCCCATCTGTTGATGCTTCCTCAAACCGCGGCACGACTCCGCCCGCGGCGCACCCGACGCCGGTGGCCGATACGGCTATAGCACGGACAGCCGCCGCCGCCGCACCCCAGCCCCCTCAACCAGCGGAGCCAGAACTGACGCTACACCAGGGCCCCGTGGCGCCGCGAACTTCCGCATCGGCCATCCGGCGCCGGTTCGATCCACTGCGATTCCTTCGGCGTAGCCCTGCCCGGGAATCCGATGTCCCACCAACCGACGCGCAACAACTATCCGCGCAAACGGTCTCCGACTCCGCCCCGCAGCCCCGCGCGCTACCCGCGCAGGCCAGCGCCGAATCCCCAACGAACAGTTCCGTGGAGATGACCCTCGCGCCGCCGATTGCGGGGGCCCAGAGTCCGACGGCGGCTGCCGGAGACTCGCCGTCCAGTCTCGCAGGAGCATCTGGAGTGTCTCGCAGCGTGGTTCCACCAGAGTCGGTCATCGCCGTGACGGAACCTGCTGCGTTATCTGTAGCCGGGCTGCCCGACCCCACAGTTGCCACTGGCCAGCCCCACGTCGCACCTGCAGAACTCACCTTGCAGCGTTCGCCCGCAGCACCGTCCGAGTTCGCTTCGACCGACCGGTTGAACCAGACCGCCACTCTTGGCATGCCTTCGCCTGCATCGCCAACAACCCCTGGAGGAGGGCAGAATCAGGCGCCAGTACCCCCATTGCACCGCTCCAGCAGTGCTGGACCCGGCGATAGCCAGGTGCCCGCTTCCTCGGACGGACCCAGCCCTCCTTCTGTCATTTCCTCGACTTCACCTCAGGGAGACGCTCGTTCGGCCACGATTGCCCGCAGCGAAGCTGCCCCAGCCGAGCACGTGAACCTCGATCTCGTCGCCGCACCTCCCCTCATCAATGTGAGCCGTGTGGACTCCGCCGTGCCAGCATCGGCGACTTCCCGGGCGGAGACCGCCCCATCGACGCTTGACCTGGCTTCCCTCGCGTCGAGCTCCCCAACTGAACGGGTAAACCGCTCGGCAAATCCGTCACCACCGTCACTCTCGCCAGCGGCAGCACCCGCGTCGGCAGTACAGGTGCAGTCCGGACCGAGCCCCGTTACGAACCCTCTTTCGCTGGAACTGGCAGTTTCATCAACGACGTCAGCGACACCGCCGGTGGCCACAGCACCCGGCGACGCGGTCGATGGAATTCTTCAACGCGTCCCTGCGCCGGGCGGGGCCGCCTCGTCGAGCGCAGGCACCGGGCCATCCATCCCGGCCGCCATCGCAAATTCGGGGGGACCCGCGCTGACCAGCGACCCGCTTCGCCTCGATCTGGCGCCGCCAGCGGGGTTAACCGATTCATCGGGATCCGCAGCGGGGGGCGCCGACGCATCACTACACACAGGTCCCGCCACATCCCCGGACAGCCAGGAGTCGTCGAGCCCGGCGGCCGCAATCGCTCGAACTTTCGCTACCAGCGCAGCGAGCAGTTCGCTGGCGGATCTGCCTCTTTCTGCGCCCTCGTCTCTGGTGCGCCCTGCCGAAGGCGGAATTCCCGAGGTCAGCAACATTGCTCGCGCCACCGCATTCGTACCAACATCGGATTCGCGAACCCGCCAAGAAGCCCACGGCTTCGACCTGGCGGGCCACGGAACGGGAGACCGAAACGCCGGGATAAACCGAACTTTCGCTACAACACAATTGTCAGCCGCTGAAACGCTTTCCGAGGCGACGCTCGCCCAACCGTTGGTAACACCGTCAATTTTCCGAGCTTCAGAATCTGACTCCGCACGGAGTTCAGAACATCTTTATGTCGCCAAATCAGAACCAGAGCCCCAGCGCTCCCTCCAGCGCCGGGCGGACATGCCTCTGAACGTCGAACCGTCCGCGGAAGTCGCGCAACGAGCACTGGTGGACGAAGCGTCTGGTGCGATAACGTCGATTCAATCGGCGGACGACTTGGCTCACAGTCAGGAAAGCGCGCCACTCTCGGAGGCGAATCTCGAGCAGATCACCGAACACGTATGGCAGTTCGTACGCAAAGAACTCCGCGTCGAGCGGGAACGCCAGCGGGGCCAGGCATGACGCGCAGCTTTCGGACCTCGAACCACGTCGCCCGTCCCGAAGTACAGAATTCATCAGGAGGCCCAGCATGGCTTTCGTAAAAGCGAAGCTGACGAACCTGGACACAAACCAATCGGTCGTCTTCCAGTTCAACCCCACGGACTACTCGATGACCAAGAGTGTTGGCTACTCGGACGCGGTCGCTACTGGTGGTAACGTCCCACGCCCAGAATTCACCGGGGGCAAGGGCGTCACCATCACCCTGAAACTTTTCTTCGACACTACCAAGACCGGGAAGGATGTCCGCAAGGAGTACACGAACAAGCTCTGGGATCTCGCGCTGGTAGCGCCATCAGCCCCCGATTCGGCAACCAACAAGGGCCAGCCGCCGATGTGCGAATTCGAGTGGGGCGCGGGCCCCGCGTTCAAGGCTGTGGTGACCAGTCTGACGCAGAACTTCTTGCTCTTCCT
>JBDTVB010000318.1:0-3497 GCA_040007415.1 Anaerolineaceae bacterium | reverse complement strand
CGGATTCAAGCTGGCGTACGCGGCATCGCTGAAGAACACGGGAGACGTGGTGACGTACATCGGCGACGGCGCGAGCGATGTAGAGGCGGCGATGCTGGCTGAGCGGGTGTTCGCGCGAAGCACGCTGCTCGAACGGCTGACGGGCGCACACGCGGATGTGCGGCCGTTCGAAACGTTTCACGACGTGGTAGCGAGCCTCAACGAGGGCTGAGTTGGTCGCGAATCTTGTACGCTTTGCAAATGCAACCAACGCTTAGCTTTCGCCAGTCGCTGGTCGGCGACCTCCGGGAAATCCTGTTTTCCTTTGAAATAGACGGCGAGTACGTCCCCGGGCTGATGTACATGCCGGCGGAGACGGAGGGGCCAGTCCCGCTGGTGTTGATTCAGCACCCGGGGATGGGGAGCAAGGAAGACTACTTCGTAGCCGAAATCGGCAAGCTCTGGGCGCAGCGCGGGTGGGCGTGCGCTGGCCTCGATGCACCGCGCCACGGCGAGCGACGCAATTACGACCCGATGAGCCTGTTCCGCGACAAGTCGCAGTACCCGGCGATCACGGCTTCGTTCGCACGCGAAGTGCATACGGCTATCGACCTGCTGGTGGCAGAGTTCCCGGTGGACGTCATGCGATTGGGGTTCGCGGGCTACTCGCTGGGCAGCATGCTCGGCATCCGGGCGGTGGCGGAGGATGGCCGGTTCAAAGCCGCTGCGTTCTGCCTGGTGGGCGAGGGCGGGCTGGCCGGCAAGGTGGATGGCGACGAAGGGGTAGCGCAACAGCTTGGAAGCGTAGCGGTGCGAATCGTCGGCAAAGCGAGCGACGAACTGATCCCGAGGGCGGCTACGGAGGCGCTGTATGCGGCTCTGCCGGGGAAGAAGGAGATCATGTGGCTACCCGGTGGCCACTACGAAATCGGCCCGGACGTGATCAAGGCGGCAGGAGACTGGCTGGCGCTGCACTTGCGATAGACGGGCCCGAATTTTGTCTCTTCGGGCAAGGAAAGTTAGTATCCGGCTACAGGCCTGAGGGCCGAACACACGCCCGCCGGAGATTCGATGTTTTCGTACCTGCCGTTCCTGATCAGCGCCAACAGCTTCGGTATCATTGCCGTCTTGATATTCGCGGGCAGTGGCCTGATTCTTTCCATCCCGATCTTCGCCAGCCGCGGTGGCGCCCAGCTTGCGTGGGCGGGGATGGTCGGCTTCCTGCTCACGGTTGAGGCGGCCGTGTTCGTCACACTGGTGGTGTTGGTGAGTAACGGGACGATCTGGCAAACGAAGGTCTAACTCGCGCGCCGATCAAGACGCGGCGGCCGGGAGCAGGTTCGTTCGGACGGCGAAAGCTGGCTGGTCTTAGAGCAGGCGGCGAATCGGCTTGCGGCCGGGCCGCGGGTCGTAATTGCTCTTGAACATTTCCAGCTTGTCGCGCTCGATGAGGTATTTCCCCGCGAAGAGGGTTGCCGGGATCTTCGTCTGCTTGATCAGGCGGCGCAGGCTCTGGGGGTGGATTCCGAGCTCACGGGCCGCTTCCACGAGATCAAGGTAGTTATCGAACGGGGTGAAGAGTGCCAAGAGACGACTCCGGGGCGGGGGTTGCCGAAACCTACAAACGATTAAGTGCGTAGGCAGTAATCGAGATTAGCAAACGACCGTCGTTATTGTCTACCCCTCTAAGCAATTGAATCGTCCGGGAGGGGTGCACGCGGGTGGAACGGATGTCACAAACTGACGCCTGCGCTGCCCTCCTGTAGGCTGCGTTCATATCAACTCGGGAGCAGCAGCGACAATGGGCAACATGATCGACGGCGGCGAGATTATCGCTCGCATGATTAAGAACGAGGGCGTTGGGCACATCTTCACCCTCTCAGGCGGACACGTTCAGAACATCTACGAAGGCTGCCTGAACAACGACATCGGCATCATCGACACACGGCACGAACAATCGGCGGGGCACGCCGCGGACGGTTATTCGCGGATCACGTTCAAGCCGGGCGTGGCCGTGGTCACCGCCGGGCCGGGGGTGACGGATGTGGTGACCGCCGTTGCGAACGCTTACCAGGCGGCGAGCCCGATGGTGGTGATCGGTGGACGGTCCCCCCTGCGCCAATACGATATGGGGTCGCTCCAGGATATTGAGCTCGGGAAAGTGATGGAACCGATCACCAAGTGGTCGCAGACGGTGTACGAAACGCGGCGCCTGCCTTACTACATGGCGATGGCGTTCCGCGAAGCGATGACCGGCAAGTTCGGCCCGACGTTTCTGCAGGTCCCCTCGGACGTGCTTTTCGGGCGGGTAGACGAGGACAGCATCGAATGGCCCACCCAGTACCGCACGACAGGCGAGGTGATGGGCGACCCGCAGCTGATCAAGCAGGCGGCGATTGCCATCTCGAAGGCGCAGAAGCCGATGGTGATGGCAGGCTCAGGCGTGTTCTGGCACCGCGCCCACAACGAGTTGGCGGCGTTCGCGAAGGCGGCGGACGTGCCCGTTTACACCAACGCGATGGGCCGCGGCACGCTGCGCCAGGACAACCCGAACTTCTTCTCGCTGTCCCGGAAGCCGGCGTTTGAACAGGCCGATGTGATCGTGGTCCTGGGGACGCCGATCGACTTTCGGTTGAAGTACGGGAAGTCGCCAGCATGGAATCCGAACGCGCAGATCATCCAGATCGACCTGGACCCGCGGGATATTGGCCGGAACAAGGACTTCTCGATCGGGATCGAGTCGAACATCCGCCAGGCACTGCTGCAGCTCACCGCGGAGATCGGCAAAGGCGACCACAAGGAGTGGATGGAGAGTCTTCGCAACATGGAAGGCAAGGCCGACGCGCAACGCGAAGTGTTCATGAACTCGGACTCGATGCCGATCCACCCGTTGCGCCTCTGCAAGGAGATCGCGAAGTTCGTGGACGATGACACGATCGTTGTGGGCGACGGTGGCGACATCGTCTCGATCGCGGCGGGCGTGCTGCCGATCAACCATCCGGGCCAGTGGATGGACCCGGGCCCGTTCGGAACGCTCGGCGTAGGGACGGGGTTCTGCATGGCAGCAAGCGTGGCGGCCCCGGACAAAAAGGTGCTGATGGTGAACGGGGATGGCACGTTCGGCCTCAACGGCTTCGACTTCGACACGTTCGTTCGGCACAAGATGCCGGTCGTTTCGATCATTGGGAACGACCGTGCGTGGCACCAGATCTACGTGGGCCAGAAGGCGCAATACGGCGAGGGCCGGACGCCGGCTACGTTGCTCGGCGACAACGCGCGGTACGACAAGGTGGTCGAAGGTCTTGGCGGCCACGGGGAGTTTGTCGAACATCCCGAGCAGATCACCTCGGCGATCGCGCGGGCGTTTGACAGCGGCAAGCCGGCGTGCGTGAACGTGCTGATGGACCCCAACCCGGCAGGCGTCAAGGGTGGCTACGAGTTCAAGTAGCCACAAAGACGGGTCTGCGTGGTGCCCTCGGTAGGATTCGAACCCACGACCGACCGGGTAGAAACCGGAC
>JBDTVB010000317.1:0-3514 GCA_040007415.1 Anaerolineaceae bacterium | reverse complement strand
TGGCCATCTTTGGGAGCACGCCGGAATCGCGCATTTCGTGCCAGAGGTCGTTGCCTTCGCGGGAACGTTCGCCCACGCCGGCAAAGACGGAGTAGCCGCCGTGCTCACGCGCGATATTGGAGATCAGTTCCTGGATGACCACCGTCTTGCCTACGCCGGCACCGCCGTAGAGGCCGACCTTGCCGCCGCGGACGAGGGGGGCGATCAGGTCGATGACCTTGATGCCGGTCTCGAGGACGGACGGGGTCGTCTCCTGCTCTTCGAAGGACGGAGGGTTGCGATGGATTCCCCAGCGCGGTCCGCCTTCGGGTGCGGGAAGGTTGTCGATGGGGTTGCCCAACACGTTGAACATGCGACCCAGCGATTGTTCACCGACAGGCACGGCAATCGCGGCGCCGGTGTCAACGGCGCGCGTATCGCGGCGCAGGCCGTCTGTCGAGTCCATGGCAAGACAGCGCACCCAGTTGTTGCCGAGGTGCTGCTGCACTTCGGTAACGAGTGCGGTGCCATCGTCCAACATGACGTTGACCGCGTTGTTGATCTCCGGAAGGTGATCCGGTGGGAATTCGATATCGAGCACGGTGCCGATAATCTGGACGACGCGTCCTTCGCGAGGGGCGGCTACTGTCATGAAGGGACCTCCAACGGTGGTGCCGGTTTACGACCGGGTCTTGGCGCCGAACGCTTTGAGACGTTCAGCCATATCCGGGCTTGCGCCCGGGCTTGTGCGACGTTCGAAAGCCAGTGCATCCGCGAGCGTATAGCGCTGGCCTTCGTTCACAAGCCGCTTATCGGCTCGCAGTGTGTGCCATGAATTCGCAACGATGCCCGCGGCAAGCGCGTTGGTCGTTGATTCGAGGTCATCGTCTGGAACGCAGGAGTTGGCGAGACCAAGGTTTACCGCCTCAGCGCCGGTGACCGGCGCCCCGGAAAACATCATCTGCTTGGCGCGAAGCGGGCCGATGCGGCGAGGAAGGCGCTGGCTCATTCCCCAGGTGGGTGTCATACCCCAGCGGCCATGGGTATCGGCGAAGCGGGCGGATTCGGCGGCGACCAGGAGGTCACAGGCAAGAACCAGTTCGAGCGCGCCCGTATAGCAGTGACCGGCGACCGAAGCGATCACCGGCTGCAGGAGCGCCTCGATCGCCTCCAGCGTTTCGGCCTGGTGGTGTGCGGAGGGTGCGCGTTCGCCGGCCTGGATGGCCTTGATGTCGTTCCCGGCGGAGAAGGACTTTCCCGCGCCGCGAAGGATCACGCAGCCCACCGTTTCGGTCTCATTCGCAAGCGCGTCAATGTGGGCGCGAAGTTCGACGAAGAGGTTCGGGCTCAGTGCGTTCAACTGAACGGGCCGGTTGAGAGTCAGTGTGGCGACGCCATCGTGGTCGCTACGGAGGACGAGGTCCGTCATGCGGCTACTCCCATCACGTGGGCGACGGAGACATCGAGCAGGCTCTGGAACTCGCGGTGGGGGTCCGGAAGGGTGAGCCCCGCGGTGTATTCGGTACGTACCGCCCAGCATTCCATCCCGGCGGCCTTTGCCGAGAGGATTCCGGCCGGCGCGTCTTCAAAGACAAGAACTTCCGACGGAGGCACCCCGATGCGGCGAGCGGCAAGTTGATAGATCTCGGGATCAGGCTTGCCGCGGACAACTTCGTCGCCAGTGGTGAGGGCCGAGAAGGCATCGAGCAGTCCAATCCGGCCAAGGCAGGCTTCGACCCATTCCCTGATGGAAGAAGAGGCGATGGCTAGCGGCACGCCGGCGCGCTGGAGTCCTCGAACGAGGTCGACAGCGCCTGGCAGCGCGACGCTGGCGGTTCGGTAGCGTTCGGTCATCATTCCGCGAAAGATGCGGCTGTAGTGGTCGTACGGCCGACTGAGCCCGTACTGCGGGATCATTTCGGCCCAACCGTACTTGGTACCCATGTGTGGTTGGTACTCCGCGAAGCTCATCGCGTGGCCTTCAGCTCCGAGGAGCTCGTTGACAGCCTGGAAATGCAGCGGCTCGCCGTCCACCAGAACGCCGTCCATGTCAAAGATGACTGCTGCAAAGGGAGCCAGGGCTAACCCTCCAGGGCGGCGGCGCCGCCAACGATATCGAGGAGTTCGTTGGTAATCTGTTCCTGGCGTGCCTTGTTATAGGTCAACGTCAGTTCGCGAGTGATGTCCCGGGCACTGTCGGTCGCGTTCTTCATCGCCACCATCTGCGCCGATTGGAAGCTGGCGGCGTTCTGGAGAACCGCTTCGTAGATCTGCATCTCGATGTAGCGCGGGAGCAAGCGTTCGAGAACAACTTTGGGCGACGGTTCGAAGATGTAATCTTCCTTAAAGCCTTCGTCCATCGGCTCGTCCGTGGTCGGCGGTTCGATTGGAAGCAGTTGCCGGATAGTCGGCCGCTGATTCGCGGTCGACACCAGCTCGGGGTAGCTGATGTAGACGCGGTCGATGGTGCCGTTGAGGTAGTCGTCCATGATGACGCGAGAAATGCCCAGCGTGTCACCTTGAGTTGGGTAGTCTCCAAAGTCCGTGAACTCGGCGATGACATGAGTATGGGCGCGGATGAAGAAATCCCGTCCCTTCTTGCCAACGGCGACCACGGAGACTGGCTCATGCTGCATGGCGACGAACGTACCGGCGCTGCGGTTCAAGTTGGAGTTGAGCCCGCCGCAAAGACCACGATCAGGAGTGATGTGGAGCACTGCCACTGTTTTCACAGGACGAGAGACAAGCAAAGGGTGGGCCGCGCCTTCATCCCCAGCCTGTGTGGATGCGAGTCCGGCGAGGACAACGCGAAGCTTCTCGGCATAAGGACGAGCCTGGAGGGCGCGGTCCTGTGCACGACGCATCTTCGAAGCGGCCACGAGTTGCAGCGCGTTCGTGATCTTTGCGGTGTTCTTCACGCTCGCGATGCGGCGTTTGAGCTGGCGGATCGTTGCCATTTGCGTCTTCCCGGCCCGTCGTTGGTGGCGTGCGCCTCGGCGGCGCGGCTGGCGGTGATTGATGGAGCGGCGCCGAAGCGCCGCCCGGTGAACGTCCTTAGTAAGGAACGGTAGTCTTGAAAGTATTGATAGCGCTGGTCAGCTTGGCGCTGAACTCCGGTGTCATCACCGGGTTGGCAGTCACTTCGGCAAGCAGTTCAGGATGGTTGCTGGCCATGAACTTGCGCAGCCCGGCCTCGAAATCACGCACCTTGGCGACAGGCACGTCATCGAGCAAGCCCTGGGTGAGCGAGAAGATGACGGCCGTTTCCTCGGCCAGGCTGAGCGGCAGGAACTGGCCCTGCTTCAGCACTTCGGTTGCGCGCTGGCCGCGCTCGAGCTGGCGGCGGGTGGAGGCGTCAAGGTCGCTGGTGCCGAACTGGGCGAACGCCTGTAGCTCGCGGAACTGCGCCATGTCACCCTTAAGACCGCTGGAAACCGTCTTCATTGCCTTCGTCTGTGCAGCCGAGCCAACGCGACTCACGGAAAGGCCGACGTTGATGGCCGGGCGAATGCCAGCGTTGAAAAGGTCCGACTCC
>JBDTVB010000316.1:0-3532 GCA_040007415.1 Anaerolineaceae bacterium | reverse complement strand
ACCACGAGTGCAATAATCACGGCTCCACGGCGAGGATCGGTTGCGGCGCCCGCGTCCGCCCTGTTGGAGGTGACTCATGACCGGTAATTCGGCGCGTATCCGCTTACGCAGGATCGTATTCGTCGGCGTGATCGTGCTCCAGCTGCTCTTCGTTGTGCGAGCCTATTGGGCGCCGCACAAGGAGTTCGGATTCCAGATGTTCCCGGAGGCGAGTTCGTGGCAGGCCGAGATCGTAAGGGTGACGGCTGACGGTGACCGGATCCCGGTCGAGCAGCCGTGGTTCGGGTACGAGTGGAACGACCTGGCATCTGAACGCGGGCTCGCGTCGCCCTGGGTTCGCCACCACGCCGCGGCCGGGCTCGACAACCAGCTCGCATTCCTGGGTGAGGCACTCGATTGGTTGGCAGCCAACACGCCCCGCGACACCGAGACCCGCTACTACGAAGCGACGGTCACGACATGGTTCAACATGCGCGGGCCGAGCACGGAGACTCTGCGGAGCCCGGACAGGAACCAACGATGATCGAACGCTTCGATCGACTTCTCGCCCAGCCGGTGAACATGCGCTCGCTCGGCATCGTCCGCCTGCTCGTTGGCGCAATCACACTGGTACATCTCTGGCCGTTCGTTAAGGGCGCGCTCCGCGGCGAGACCTACCAGGATCACTTTTACCACAGCTACGTCACCTGGTATCCGGATCTGCCGGAGGCCGGGTATGCATGGCTGCTCGTGATCGGCACCATCGCCGCCTTCGCAATGGCCATTGGCTTGTGGTCGCACGTGACCACAAGGGTGACGTTCGCCGTCGTCGCCTACAACCTCTTCCTTTCGACGACGAACATGCACAACAACCGTGCATACTTGGTCATTGTGTTGGCGCTGCTTGCGATGGCACCGTGCGGCCGCGCGGTGTCGGTGGATGCGTGGTTGCGAGTGCGCCGCCGCCTGGGAACTCTCGATCCCACCTCCCCGGCGTGGCCGCTCTGGCTGCTTCGCTTTGAGTGCGCAACGGTGTACGGCGCTTCGGGCCTGAGCAAATTGTTAGATCGGGACTGGTTCAGCGGCACGGTGACCTGGGGTCGCCTTGTCGAGCAGGAGGCGGCCGTCCGGGCCTCCTTGCTGCCCTGGCCCTTCGCCGACCTCATCCTGGAGCGATCGTTCCACGCCGTAGCAGCGAAGCTCATCATCGCCACCGAGTTGTTCATCGCCAGCGGGCTCTGGTGGCCCCGGACACGCCGGTTCGCCTTGATGGTAGCCGTCGTCTTCCACGTCATGATTCAGTTCACCGCCGACGTCGAGGTCTTCTCCTATCTCGGAGTGGCGGTACTCTTCGTCTGGGCGGACCCGGCGGTCCCGTGGCTGAGAGTGGGGCGACGGCCGTCCCCACCCGTGAAAGACAAGGCGATCTTGCGCGCCACATTCACAGCTTCGGATGTTCGTCCGCGGCGATGGGACATGGTCCGGTCATACTGGTGTCGGCCTCGCTCGTGGAAAATGACCCGCGAATAACCCGCGGGCGTACACTCCGCAATATGGTTAACCCGACAGGAGAGACGGCTTTCAAGAGCCCCGTTCTGGAGACGAAGTTCTACTTCCCCCGGTGGCGTCCGGGACTCGTGCCTCGGACGCGACTCGTCGAGCGCTTGTCACGCGGCACCGAGTCCCGGCTGACGTTGGTCTCCGCGCCCCCCGGGTTCGGCAAGACGACTCTGTTGGCGGAGTGGCTGGCCGCAGATTCCCCGAAACAATTCTCTGTGGCGTGGCTCTCGCTCGAAGCCAGCGACAATCATCCGGCGACGTTCTGGACGTACCTCTTCACGGCGTTGCAGCGAGCGCAGCCCGAGCTTGGCAGAAACGAGATCGATCTCCTCCAGTCTCCTCAGCCCCCTCCCATCGAGACCATGCTGGCAGTGGTGCTCAACGAGGTGGCAACGCGTTCGCAGCGTCTCGTGCTGGTCCTCGATGACTACCATGTAATCGAGCCTGGACCCATCCACGACGGCATCGCCTTTCTCATCGACCATCTCCCTCCGCAAATGCACCTGGTGCTCGCGAGCCGCGCCGACCCGATGGTGCCGCTTTCTCGTCTGCGAGCACGTGGCGAACTGGTTGAGATTCGCGCGGCCGACCTGCGTTTCACGGCCGAAGAAGCGGCTCTATTCCTCAACTCAACGATGGGACTTCAGCTTTCGGCGCAGGAGGTAGTCGCGCTGGAATCGCGGACTGAAGGGTGGATCGCCGCGCTCCAACTGGCCGCGCTTTCGATGCGGGGCAGAGCAGATGTTGCCGGGTTCATCACTGCGTTTTCGGGCGACGACCGCTACATAGTGGATTACCTGGTAGAAGAGGTCTTGCAGCTCCAGCCCGAAACTGTCCGGAACTTCCTCTTAGAGACCTCCATCCTTGACCGACTCTGCGCTCCGCTCTGCGATGCGGTGACCGGGGCCGACAGCGGCAAGGCGGTGCTGGAGACCCTGGAGCGAGGCAACCTGTTCGTCATCCCGCTCGACGCCAACCGTCAGTGGTATCGCTATCACCACCTCTTCGCTGACGTCCTCCGGGCACACCTGCGAGAGGAAATGCCCCATCAGGTATCGAAGCTGTATGGGCGCGCAAGCGGATGGTATGAGCAGAACGGTTACCGTGCCGAGGCAATCCGCTGCGCGGTCACCGCCGGCGATTTCGAGCGAGCTGCCGGCCTTATTGAGTTCGAGGCTGAGCCACTGGTCCGGGCCCACCAGCCCGACCGGCTCGTCAACTGGCTTGAACCAATACCAGAGCACGTGATCCGTTCGATGCCAGTGCTCAGCACATATTACGCCCTCGCCCTCCAGGGCGTCGGCGACCTGGCGGCCGCCGAGTCCTATCTGGGTGTTGCCGAACGTTGGCTCAGCCACGCATCCGAAACGGCGGGGATGAAGGTCTTCGATGATGCCGGATTCCAATCGCTGCCCTCACGAATCGCCCTCGGACGGGGCTACCAGGCGATCGCCTCGAAGGATGTGGCACAAACGCTGGAGTCGGCGCAACGAGCGCTGGATCTGTTGCCAGATGACGAACACCACTGGCGCGGCACCGGCGCCGCGCTCGTGTCGCTCGCGCACTGGGCGAACGGAGACCTTGAGCGCGCGGAGAAGTTTCACGAGGACGCCGGCGCCAGCCTGGAGCGAGCCGGCGACATCGTCCTCGCCCTCAACTCCGCCTATCACCACGCTGAGCTGCTGAAAGCGCGCGGCCGTCTCTCCGATGCTGGGCAGTTCTACGAGCGCTCACTGCGACTCGCGGCCCAGTATGGCAGTGCGGCGTTCTCCGGTGAGGCAAATGTCCACTTCGGGCTTTGCGATCTGCATTGCGAACGCGGTGACCTTGAACGATCCTTGCACCACCTGAAGATGGGCGACCAGTGTGCCGGTTCGAACCCATTGCCGAGGACGATATATCGCGGCCGAGTGGCCGAGGCAGGATTACTTCGAGCGCGGGGCGACCTGGCCGGAGCTCTGGAAATGCTCGACCAGGCGGAGCCGCTGTTCCG
>JBDTVB010000315.1:0-3532 GCA_040007415.1 Anaerolineaceae bacterium | reverse complement strand
GGATGTTTCCCATCACGAAGTCGCCCCGGCCGTCGATGATGCTGCACACGACGTCGCCGTTCGCGTGAACCGTCGCCACCTCAAAGGCGTGCCGGCAGCGGAGGTGCGGCTCGCCAGTCTGTCGCACTTGAGAACCCATTCCAGCCTCCTTGCTCATTTGAGGGATGGGTTGGCGCGTCGCTTCACCCAGACCTCGTAGGTTTTTGGCGCGTCCATGCGCTTCACCTCTCTCCAGGCTTTCACGGCCGCGCTGTGCGAGCGAAGCGATTCGTGCGACATGAAGTCTGAAATGAAGTTCACATAACGGAGGTGCTCGACTCGCAACGGGCCCTGTTTGGTCCGGTCAAGTTCGATCGCCTGTTTGACGAGGTGGCCGTAGGTGATCCGCTTGCCGGCAGAGGGCACGCCGATATGCTTCGCGAAATCCTTCAGCTCGGCGGTGTATCAATAGCCGTTGTCGAACTGAGTCTCGCTCGTCGACTTGCTGAGTCCGACACGTTTGCTTTTCGCGCCACTCATCGCATTTCTCGGGCGTCCAGACCAACGGACCGACGAAGCTTCCAGGGATCGCCCGGCTTGGCTACGTAGTTCGCCCAAACATGGCGCCACGGGATCACGAATATCAGGACAACTCCCAGCGACGTGTCGGAGATGCTGCTTCGCATCCCCTTATCAAGGGTGCCGTCGAGCCAGCGCGGCATGGCGAAGGCGGCAAGCCACACCACCTTCCACGTCAGCTCGAACAGCAGCAGCGGGATCATTTGCAAGGGATAGCGCAGCCCGAGCAGCGAGAGCAGCCCGATGGCTCCAAGGAGGGCGAAGACCACCCCGGTCATGCGCGGCAGATCGGAGCCGTGGCTGATGATCAACGGCCAGATCGTGAGCCCGAGACCGACCGCCATGATCAGGTACATGGCCCGCATCACCCATAGCCGGATTGGCGAAACCTCAGTCATTGCTCTTCCTCCGCGTCTCACTTGTCTTGGGGTGCTCGCCTTCCGCCGCGCTCGGCAAGAACTCGAGAAGGTCGCCGGGCTGGCAGGACAGCGCCTTGCAGATTGCATCGAGCGTCGAGAAGCGGATCGCGCGCGCCTTGCCGGTTTTGAGGATCGAAAGGTTGGCGAGCGTCATTCCAACCCGCTCTGCGAGTTCCGTCAGCGTCATCCGCCGATCGTGGAGCATGTCGTCGAGCTTGACGGTGATCGGCATGTCAGACCGTCCCTTCGAGGTCTTCGCGCATCCGTGTGCCTTCCGCGAACACTCGGGCGAGCAGGAACGTCAGCAGCACGGCGAGCCAGCCGTCGATTGAGAATCCGGCATCAAGGCTCACCGGATGCGCCGGAGTGGAAACGGCTTTGGCGATCGTGCCGATGACGACGCTGAGAAGCTGGAGTGCCAGCAGGGACCACGCGATCGTGTTCAAGCGGGCCGCGTTCGCCGCGACGAATGGATCGCCTCCGCGAACGGTCTCAACGATTGCGAGCAGCCGCTTAAGCACGACATTGTTGAGGAGAACCACCAGGACACCAAGTCCCGCCACCGCGCGCAGTCCCATGATCAGCCTGTCTGCATCAGGCGATGGGGAGAGCTTGAAAGCGCTCATGATCCATCGCTCGTTCGGCAGGGCAATCAGCATGATGAGAATCACCAGCGCCATCACCCAGTTCACGACAACGAGGATGCGCAGCATCACGTGCGCGATCGGCAGTGCGGCGGATGGCGGGGATTGCTTAGGCATGGTTCATCTCCTGCGTGGTATCGAATATTAATAATCTATTTATTGATTAGAGTAAAGCTACATATTGAAAAACGATAATAATGTTTCGAAAAGTTCCACAGGTATCTTTGCCGTCATGAACCCGCCTCATCGTCTCGTTGAGGAGCAGCCGCGGTCAACGCGAGACAAGCAATCCCACCTCAACGAGAGATTGCTTCGGTGCCAGGCTCCGCGCTGCGCATCACGCTGAAGAAGGCCTACGCCGAGCGCGAAGCCTGCGCCACGGAACGGTCGCGGTCGAGATGGATCCGCTCTCGCTCCTGTGCCGACTGGCTCATCCCCCGCGATCCCTTCCATGACTTTCGCCCGGGCCGCCTTGCGTGTGCCTGCCTGAGCGCCCTTCAAATGACCGACATGGGTCCGCAACTCGGCCGCCTCTGCGGATTGGACGTGCGCACCTGATTGGCGACCTTCGCCGCGGCCGCCAGGCCATGCCATCGGCACAATTCAAGGAGGGCGCCTCCATGTTCGTCATCTTCGCGGTCCTGGTGAGCTTCGGGATTCTCACGTTCGCGACCAAGTGGTCGGCCGACTATCTCGGTGCCGACCGCACCGACTATGGATGGTGTGCCCTCTCGATCGTGGTCGCGGGCGTGCTTTCAGGGATCGGCACGCGGCTTCCGTTTGGCGGCCTCGCCGCCCTTCTGCTGAGCGCCGCAGCTTACAAGTTTGTGCTCCAAACCACTTTGTGGAAGGGCTTCTGCATCATCGTCATTCAGGCTGTCCTGGGCGGAATCCTGGCGTGGGCCATCGGCGGCGTCCTGGGCAGCCTGTTTCGGTAGAGCCTCACCATCACTCCGGCGCCTCCTTTGGTGTCCGCCACTCCACCGGTGTCGCTGCGGCTTCCGAATGGGGCTTTTCGCACTGGACCGATGGACCCGCCTTGCTCCTGGAAGGCGAGCGCCGCTCAGAGGTGTGCGCTGTGTCTGTCTGGCCTTACGGCGTCGCTCCCCGGTTCGTCAGTCCATACACGATCCCGTTGAAGAGGAGCTTGAAGGTGCCGTGGGGCTGCGAGCGTTGGAGTATCTCCGGGCCGAACAGGAGCACGTTGCCCTTGCCGACTTTGGCGCTCACCGCGGCGGCGCCCTGGTCGAGCACTTCCTGGCCCCACGCCCATCCGCTGCGCAGGGGAGTCTTCGAGTCGTACCACGCCACGCTCCTGACGCCTGCGGCCGTGGCGCCGGGGCCGAGCTTGAAGGCGGGGCTGTCGTCGAAGAAGACGTCGACGTTCTCCGGTAGGCCGAAGGCGAGCGGATCGGAGACGTCGACCTTCGTCCGCAGGACGGATCCGGGGATGAAGAACTTCGTGTTCGGCAGAGGCTGGCCGTTCTCCGCGAGCTGACTCTCGATCGGTAGCTTGAGGAACGCGGCGAGATTCGTGGCTGAGGAGCCGATGGCCACGACCGTGCCGCCGTTCTCGATGAACGCCTGGATCGCGGGCAGCGTCCGCTCCACCGTCATGGCGCCATACTGATCGCGGTACTCCGCGGGAATCGTCGAGACGTCGAGGGCGGCCGGGACGGGCCCGCCGCCGCGCCTTCCGGTTCCGGGCCCCGGGATCGCGCCGGTGACGAAGATCAGCACGTCGTACTTCGCATTCAGGCTGCCCGCGTCGAGCTGCGGCGGGTATACGCGGTCGAACGGAAACTCGAACTGTTCCATGATCCAGCGCGTCCATCCGCTCGGCATCGAGCCGCCATACTGGTCCCACAGGCCGATGCGCACCGGCTTCAGCTTCATCGCGTTGGCCAGTCC
>JBDTVB010000314.1:0-3538 GCA_040007415.1 Anaerolineaceae bacterium | reverse complement strand
TCGTCGGCCACATGGAATCACGAATGCATCGCATTCCGCGCTATCGGGAGCTGGCTGTGTTCGATTCCTTCAACGTCGGCCATCCGCGTTGCGCTAGCGCTCGTCGCGGCGGGCGAACGGGGCGAAGCTGGCCCAGAAGAGGAGCGAGAGCACAAGTCCGATCGAACCGACGACCATGAGGATGGCGCCGACGACCTTGATATCAAGGCCCACCACTGTTGCTTCGACTGCCCACGTGAGGATCGCGCCAGCCGCGATGAGTATGAGACAGAGTCCTATGCTTCCGTTATTCATGTAATAGTCCCTCTTCAGTAATCATCAGCCCCTTGTCTGTCCGAAATTAGCAGACGACGGGCGGGGGCAATGCGGTGGTTGACGCGATGCACCTTTCGTCAAAAGGCAGCGCCAGCCGCCCTCTTGAGAGCCTACGAGCCATTCGGCGGCCGCCAGGGTCGCCAACCCGATGGATGAGAGCGGCCAGGGGAGATAGGGGAGCGCCCAACATTGCGGAAGTGTTACACTTTCACAGAATGTGATGACGCCCGGCCCAAAAGTGTTATAGTCCCCGCAGGACACCGGAAGCAGAGAGCGGTCTCGCTCCACGGTTTAGGAAGCTGGCATGTTACGTATTCCCCAACGCAGATTCTGCGCCCCATCAACCATCTAAGCCCCGGCAACCTCATCCTCGCGGCGCTGCCCGCAGAGGACTTTGAGCGGTTGGACGGCCTACTCGAAACGTACCCGCTTCGCATGCGGGAGACCCTGCAAGAAGCAGGGGACACAGCCGACTACGTGTACTTCCCTACAAGCGGCATCATCTCCGTCCTCACGGTTCTCGAAAACGGCATGATGATCGAATTTGCAACGGTTGGCCGGGAAGGGACGACGGCCGTGCCCCTCTTCCTCGGTCTCAGGGACTCGAACATGGCGCTCATCTCGCAGGTGCCAGGCCAGGCGCTTCGTATGCGCTCGGAGGACTTCCTCCTCGAGATGGCGCGCTCGCCAACCCTGGCGACGGTTATGGCGCACTACAGCGGGCTGATGCTGGCGCTCGTAGCCCAATCAGCTGCGTGCAATCGTGCTCACCAGGTCGACTCGCGCTGCGCCCGCTGGCTGCTCATGACCCACGACCAGGCAGGTCGGGAAACGTTCCCGATCACCCAGGAGTTCCTCGCCCAGATGCTCGGGGTCAGCCGGCCAAGCGTGACGGTGGCCGCCGCATCCCTGCAGCGCGATGGCCTGATCACCTACCACCGTGGAGACATGACGATCCTCGACCGGGCGAAGCTCGAGGAGGCGGCGTGCGAGTGCTACGCCGTGATCGGCGAACGGTTCAAGATGTTCCACGAGGGCACTGATGTCCTGGCGTCGGGGCGCCGCTACGACGCCGTCCACCAACTCGACTGACAAGTGGACCTCCGGGCGAGAAGCTACGACGCCTTCGCCCCGGGGGTTCTAGAATCCACTCCAACTATGAAGAGCCCGCCTGTTGAGCGTCTGCTAGTTTCGGACAGACGCATGGGTCTAGTGTTGACCTATCTTCAATGGGGCGTAGGTACCTCGGGCGCACACTGGCTGGCCCGTGCCGACCGTCCGAGACGGCAACGCCTGGAAAGGGACCCGAAAATGTGGCTACTCGTTGCGATCCTCTTGCTGCTACTGCTCTTTGGCGGCGGCGCCTATGTCCTCACGAGCAACCTGCTCCTGGTGATCATCGTCGTCCTCGTTGTGATGGCCGTGGCTGGCTACGGCGGGCGGAGCCGCTGGCGCTGACGGCCTTGCCGCCATTCTCACCTGCGGAGTGAAGCTACACGCCTCGGGGGCATCGATTTCCGCGCGGTGAGTTTCCACCCTAATGGTCATCGGCAGCATCGAGTTGGTTCCTATGCTGCTCTACTGGTTCAGCTTCGCTGCGCGCGAAAAAGGGCGTAGCTGACCTCCGGGACAACCTTTCTGACTCTGAACCACTAGGTCAAAATTGCCACAAGTATGGCGTAGACGGGCTCGACAGATGACGATTCTCCCGGTCATTGTTCATGACACTCACGAGTGGGTGGTGGACCTGACGACCCACCGCGTTAGGCGGCGAGCATGCCCCGCATGCCTGTTCGACAGCGCGGGCCCGGTTCCATCGACGGTGCGCGGCACCGTGGCCTCGGTCATCGTCCACCCTGGAACTTCGGAAAGCGTCCTCAGCGTTCCATATGACCCCGACCCATGAGGATGATCGCCGTCCCCTTGTTGCCTAAAGCCCAACCTGAAAAGGTTCGCCGGGCGGACCCTCGGTCAGTAGTGACCCGAAGAGGTCTGCGAAGTTGCCGGGCACGAGGCGCTCACCGGTTTCGCGCATCTCGGCCAGCGTCCACCAGCGGTGAGCGGTCATGAATTGCGCCTCAATCTCTTCCTGGTTATCCGTGACAACCGTATGCGAGGCGATGCGCGAGACGAAGTAGCGCTCCTGCTGGTGGTACCAGAGGCCTGCTGGGTGGAAGTAGAAGGTGTGTTCGCGGAGCCACGCGCAGGGGCCGACATCGAAATCTTCGAGCCCGGTCTCTTCCCAGAGCTCACGCCGGGCTGCCTCTTCCCAGGTTTCGCCGGCATTCACCCCGCCGCCGGGCGTTATCCAGGCGGCCCCATCGTTACCTGCCTGTCTTTGGCCGGGGAGTGTGGCGCGAAAGAGCAGTACGCGCTCTTCGGCATCGATCAGAATGACGCGCGCGGCCGGACGAGGACGCGGGTTTTCCCGGCTGCTGCCGGGGCTGAGTGGGTCCACCTGGCGGTCGTGGGGGGACATCCGCCCAATCGTCCACCGGAGCGCCCTCAGGGCCAAGCACCTACTCGGCTTCGACCAACTCACGGCGGCGGCTGATCAGCTCTTTGACCGAGAGGTCTTTGACTTCGTACACGTTCGTGGCCACACCGTCGACGATGCCGGGATCGTGGCTGGCGCAGATGATCGTGCCTTCGTAGCCGTGCAACGCTTCGATCAGCTTGCGGCGCGTGGTCTTGTCCAGGTGGTTTGTCGGTTCGTCCAACAGCAGCACGTTTGTGGGCTGGATGAGGAACTTGGCCAGCGCCACGCGGCTCCGTTCCCCGCCTGAGAGCACCTTGATCGGCTTGAACACGTCGTCGCCGCGAAAGAGGAACTGCCCGAGGACCGTGCGGATCTTGACGTCCGGCACGCTGCCGGCCACGGAACGAACCTCTTCGAGTACCGTCCGTTCGCCTTCCATTGCTTCGTCCTGGTGTTGGTCGTAGTAGCCGGGACGCGCCTTATCGGCCCACTCCACCACCCCGTCTGTGGGAGCGATCTGGTTGGCGCAGATCTTCAAGAGTGTAGATTTCCCGCTGCCGTTTGGCCCGATGAGTGCCAGCTTCTGGCCGCGTTCCACATGCATGTCCACATCCACCAGGATGATGTGGTCGCCGAAGGCGTGACTGACTTTCTTGAGCATCAGGACGTCGCGCTCGGTGCGGCCAGTGGCGTTGAGCTGGAAGTGGACTTCCGGCTCCTTCGTCGTGCGGTCGATGCGTTCGA
>JBDTVB010000313.1:0-3543 GCA_040007415.1 Anaerolineaceae bacterium | reverse complement strand
CATCTGCACCAGGGCGGCCAGCCGCTGCTGGTGCCCCTCACCAAGAGCGGCAGCGGTTACGCAGGCACGTTCGATATCGGCGTGAAGCTGGCGTGAGCCGCAAGGCCGTGATCCGAAAGACCAGAAGCTCGCCGCGCGTTCGTGAAGGAGGTTCCGCCTCAGCGGCAACGATTCTCTTCGCTTAGCTCTTCTGATCCTCCGCCCAGAGCCACGCGGTGATGGCTTCCTTGATGTTCCCGAGTGCCTCTTGCTCATCTTTGCCCTGGGATAGGCAACCCGGTAACGCCGGGCATTCGGCGACCACCCATCCGTCTTCATCGGTCTCGAGGGTGACGTGAAACAGCATCACCCCGCCGCCCCGTGGCACTTCTTGAACTTCAGTCCGCTGCCACAGTGGCACGGGTCGTTGCGGCCGACCTTTGGTGCCGTGGCCACGCGCGTGCCCACCTGGCGGCCCGCAACGTCGTCGCGGTTGGTACGGAGTTGATTCACCGCCGGTGCGCTTGAGCGGGCGAGCACCGGTTTCGCCACCGGTCCGCCGGGCGTCTCCTCGTCGCTCCCCGGATGGATTGCCACCATCTCGGGCGGTGGCGGCGCAGACGGCTGCTCAACGATCTTCACCTTGAAGACTGTGCGCGCTACTTGCTTGCGGATGTTCGCCACCAGCTGCTGGTACATGTCGTGGCCTTCGCGCTTGAACGCCACCAGTGGGTCGATCTGGGCGTACGCCTGCAGGCCAATGCTCTGGCGGAGCTCTTCGATCGCCGTCAGGTGCTCGCGCCAGTGCTGGTCGATCGATTCGAGTAGCAGCCAGTGCTCCACCTTGCGCATGCTCTCCGCCCCAACCATCTCCTCTACCTGCTCGTAGCGGTCTTCGGCGCGGTCCAGCACCTCGTCCTTGGCCTCTTCCTTTAGTTCCTGCAACTCTTCGACGCCCGGCAGGTCTTCGGCCATCAGGATCTCGCGCAGTTCGTTCTGCAACAGCTCGAGGGATTCCAGGTCGCCGCCCGTAATCGTCTGGAAGAGGTGTTCGAGCTCCTCGATCAGCATCCCGACGATGTTCGCGCGCGTGTCGACCCCTTCGAGGATCATCTCGCGCTGCCCGTAGATCTGCTTGCGATGCTCGTTGATCACGTCGTCGAATTCGACCAGTCGCTTGCGAATGTCGAAGTTGTGCCCTTCAACCTTCGTCTGCGCCTGTTCGATCGCGCGCGTCACCATCCGCGATTCGAGCGGCATCTCCTCTGTCATGCCAAGCTTCTGCATCATCCCGGGCACCCACTCAGGGGCGAAGCGCTTCATGATGTCGTCGCCGAAAGAAACGAAGAAGCGGCTCGAACCGGGGTCGCCCTGGCGTCCGGCACGCCCGCGCAACTGGTTGTCGATGCGCCGCGATTCGTGCCGCTCGGTGCCAATAACGTGCAGCCCGCCAACGTCCGCCACGCCCACGCCGAGTTTGATGTCCGTCCCGCGCCCGGCCATGTTGGTGGCGATCGTCACGGCGGCGCGTTGGCCAGCGTCCTCAATGATGTGCGCCTCGCGCTCGTGCTGCTTGGCGTTCAGCACTTCATGCGCGATGCCCTTGCGCAGCAGCAGGCTCGCCAGGTACTCGGACTTTTCGATGGACGTCGTGCCCACCAGCACCGGACGGCCCTCGGCGTTGAGCGCTTCAATCTCATCGACGACAGCGTTGAACTTCGCCCGCTCGTTGATGTAGACGATGTCCTGCCCGTCCTTGCGCACCATCGGCTTGTGCGTCGGCACAACCACTACGTCCAACTCGTAAATCTTCGAAAACTCTTCGGCTTCGGTCTCCGCTGTACCGGTCATGCCGGCCAGCTTTTCGTACAGCCGGAAGAGGTTCTGAAAGGTGATCGTGGCGTAGGTCACCGACTCGCGCTGGACCTGCAGGCCCTCTTTCGCTTCCACCGCCTGGTGGATGCCGTGGCTCCAGCGCCGCCCCGGCATCAGCCGCCCGGTGAACTCGTCCACGATGATGATTTCGCCATCCTTGACGACGTAGTCACGGTCAACGCGCTTCAACGCTTCTGCGTCCAACGCCGCTTCAAGGTGCTTCGCGAGGCTGGAGTTGCCTTCAAACACGTTGGCGATACCGAGTGCCCGCTCGATGTGCGTGATGCCCGCCTCGGTGAGCGCTACATGCTTGGACTTGTGGTCCACCATGTAGTCCTCGTCCTCGACCAGCATTTTCGCGGCGCGCGCGAACTTCAGGTACGTCCCGCTCGCCTCTTCCGCGTTGCCGCTGATAATCAGCGGCGTCCGCGCTTCGTCGATCAGGATGTTGTCCACTTCGTCCACGATCGCGAAGTAGAGGTCGCGCTGCGATTTCTCGGCGTGGTCGCGCACCATGTTGTCGCGCAGGTAGTCGAAGCCGAATTCGTTGTTCGTGCCGTAGGTGATGTCCGCGTGGTAAACGTCGCGGCGGCTGCAGGGGCGAAGGTCTTCGAGCCCGCCTGTGCTGCCCTCTTCACCGGGCTTGTAGCCGGGCTCGTAGAGGTACGAAACCATGTTGTTCTGGATCACGCCGATGCTCAGGCCAAGCGCCTGGTAGACCGGCCCGTACCAGACTGCGTCGCGCCTCGCCAGGTAGTCGTTCACCGTAATCAGGTGAGCACCGCGCCCCGCAAGCGCGTTCAAGTAGAGGGGAGCGACGGCCGTCAGCGTTTTGCCTTCGCCCGTCTTCATTTCGGCGATCTTGCCTTCGTGCAGGACCACGCCGCCGATCAACTGCACTTCGTACGGCTTCTGGCCGACTTTGCGCCAGGCTACTTCGCGGGCGACTGCGAACGCCTCAGGGAGGAGGTCGTCCAGGTCCTCCCCTTCTGCGAAGCGCGCCTTGAACTCGCCGGACTTGGCGAAAAGCGCCTCGTCGCTGAGCGCGGCGGTGTCCTCATCCAGCGCCAGCACGTCATCAGTGATCTGTGTGAGGCGTTTGATCTCTTTCTCGTTCGAATCGCCGAGAATGCGGTTAATGAATCCAAGTCTCGCCATAGTGCTTTTCAGTGTAGATCACGCGCGGATAGGCGCGGGGAAAGTTGGCTGGCTCCGCGACCAACCTTGCGTGCCTACGCCCACAGCTCCGAGAGGCTGAACGAGAACCCCGCCAATTGCTCAAGCCGCACTTGGTCGCTGCCAGAAGCCGTGGATGTGCGCTCGCCGTCGTGCACCTCTACCGTCTGGGCTTCGGGATCGATAAGCAGCGTGCAGCGCGTGCCCTGCGCGCGAAGGAACGTCAGCCGTTCGCGCTGAGAGGCGATGGATTGCCCCTTGGAGCGCACTTCGGCGGCCAGGTCCGGGGCGCGTTCCGGGTAATCTTCATCAAGGTCCGGCACGTACCCGGGCAGGTAGTACGAGACATCGGGCACGCGAAGGTTGCCAAGCGAGGTACGCGGGAATCGAAAACCGAGCTCGATCCGTGGCTTTCCCTGAGCGGCGGCCGGGTGGCGAGCGAGCAAAATCAAGAGGCTGGTTTGAGCAGCACTGTGACGATTCTTTCCCACTGGCTTCTGGCACAACTCCCCG
>JBDTVB010000312.1:0-3548 GCA_040007415.1 Anaerolineaceae bacterium | reverse complement strand
ACCAGCCGATACCACTCTCGGACTCTGGCGCACCTTCAAAACCGGTAAAACGCCAAAGAACTGCCCAAAATCGCGCCGTCCGCGGCTGATCCGAATGGAAGATCCAGAAATAATCCAGGAGTTCCTTACAGAGAGCAGGGAAAACCTCTCACTCCCGGACCAGGAACTTATCGAACTCGAACAGCGTCCGGACAGCCCGGACCTGATCGCCAACAGTTTCCGGACGATACACACAAATCGAGGGTACCTGCGGCTTCCTGGGCTTCGTTGCCATGGAGGAGATCACTGACCTCGCAGACAGCCTCCTTGTGGGCATCCATAAACTGGACGGCTCACTTCTGCTGCTCCTCGACAAAACCCGGACTCTCATAGTCGGCCAATGTGCCTAAAAGATATCAATACGCTATCTCTTGAGTCCCGTTCCGATATCCAAATCGCTACCGGATTGCGTGCGGGACTTCCGAGCCTAAACTTTTTCGGTCCGCCTGCCGATTATTGCCTAGGACGAACCTCTGTATCGAAGGGGGAGGGAACAACTCTTGGACGTATTGATCGTTGACGATTCGGCAGCTATCCGGAAGATCCTCCAGCGCGTACTCCGCCAGACCGAACTCGGATTTGGCGAAATTATCGAGGCCGCCAATGGAGCGGAGGCGTTGGACAAACTTGAGAAGCAGGATTTCGGCCTCGTTCTTTCCGACATCAACATGCCTACGATGGACGGGATTGAATTTCTTCGCGAGATCCGGCGCCGCGGCAAGTGGCCCAACCTGCCGATCATGATGATCACCACAGAGGTCAGCCAGAGCACCGTCGAAGAGGCCGTGCAGTGTGGTGCAAAGGGATACGTCGGCAAGCCATTCACCGCGGAACACATTCGTGACAAGCTGACGGAGTTGATCGGGTGAAATCGCCACGGTTGGCAAACGAATAGGTGAACATGTCGCTGTTTTCCAGCTTGCTGTCCAGCCGGTCAACCCTGCAAACGTTTCAAAAAGGCCTTTCTGTCGCCCAGAATAACGTTGCGAACGTTAACACGCCGGGCTACGTCAAACAGCGGCTTCCGCTGCAGGCCGCGCAGTTTGATCCGGAGCGTGGAATTGCCGGTGGCGTCAACAGCGGCCCAGTTGAGAGCGGACGCAACGATTTTCTCGATCGCAGTATCCGCGGCCATCAGCAAAACACCGGCTACTACGAGCAGAAATCCTCGCTGTTGACAGCAATTGAAAACCAGTTCGACGTCACGGGGCAGGGAGGTCTTAACACCACCCTCAACCAGTTCTTTCAGGCGTTTTCCTCCCTCAGCGTTTCTCCGAACGACCCGGTCCAACGGAACAAAGTCATCTCTAGCGCGCAGGACCTGGTAGCGGGGTTTCGGTCCCTCACCGGGCGCCTCGACGAAATTGCGGGCAACGTTGACCAGCAACTTGACCAAAACGTCAAACAGATAAACGAACTCGCCGGGCAATTGGCGAAGATGAACGCGGCGGTTGTGGCCGGTGGCAGCAACGACCCTGCCCTTGACGCCAGCATCAATGCGACGCTCGAACAATTGTCCAATCTGGCTCCTGTGAACGTCCTCCAACAGCAGGACGGGTCCTATACGGTGCTCCTTGCCGGTCGCGTCCCGTTGGTCACCGGTGCGCACACCCAGAGCATTCAAGTGGAATCCAACGTGGCCGGGAGCGCGCCTGGAAATACGGGAGCCCCATCCAGCGTTCGCGTTCACAGCCAGGAGGGAGTCGACGTTACCCAGGCGTTGACCGGTGGCCAATTAGGTGCGCTGGTGGAGGTCCGCAACACGACCCTTGCCGGCCTGCGCGGCGACGGCAACCAACAGGGTTCGATCAACCAACTGGCCGAATCCATAGCCAGGCGTGTAAACACGCTGTTGTCGGCTGGGCAGACCACGGACACACCGCCTCAGGCGGGGGTTCCTTTGTTCACTTATGACCCATCGCAACCTGCCGCCATCGTCCGTACGCTCGCCGTCAATCCGGCCCTGACGCCCGACCGGATCGCGACCGCCAATCCAGGGCCGCCTGCTGTTTCAAACGGTATCGCTTTGCAGTTGGCTGGCCTCGCCCAAAGCACCGATCCCGCCGACCAGATCAATGGCGCGACCTACCAGAACTTCTTTGGCAACGTGATCGCCGGTGTAGGTCGTGAGTCCGCGGCCGCCAGCAGCAATCAGAATCTCGAAAAATCGATGCTTTCGCAGGCTGAAACACTCCGGCAGGACACATCCGGGGTCAATCTCGACGAAGAAGCGCTCTATATGCTCCAATTCCAGCGTGCGTACCAGGCGACATCCCAATTTATCCGGGCTCTGGACGATGTGACGCAGCAGACGCTTGCAATCATTCGGTGATCAGACCAGCCGCCTGCAAGGAGATGAACGATGGTGACACAGCTCGACGCAAAATCCCGGCAATTTATTGACGGCCTGAAACAGATTCAACTGCGAAGTCAGCGGGCGCAGCAGCAGATTACCTCTGGCCGCCGGGTGAACAAGCCATCCGACGATCCGGGTAGCATTCCCGAAATACTGGGGCTCCAAGGCAACCTGCAGCATGTCCAGCAAACCCGTACCGGCCTACAGAGGGTGCAGACGGAGCTCCAAACGGCAGATACCGCCCTGCAGCAAGCAACCAGCCTCATGGACCGTGCGGCCACTCTCGGCGCCCAGGCCAACAGCGACATCCTTGACAGCGACAAGCGCAAAACGTTGGCCCAGGAGGTCCGCCAGGTGCAAGACTCCCTTTTAGCGTTGAGCCAGACCAACGTCAACGGGCGCTATATCTTTAGTGGCGACTCCGACCAGATCGCCCAATATCAGGCCAATCCGGCGAGTCCCACCGGTGTATGGCAAGTGCAGACCGTGACCGCCACGCGCCAAGTGGCTGGCCTCGATAAGCAAACCTTTTCCGTTGACCGTACTGCCTCTGAAATCTTCGATGCCCGCCAGGCCGATGGCGCCGTCGCAGGATCAAACGCCTTTGCGGCAATTCAGCGACTGGCTACCGCTCTTGAAACCAATGACATGGCGGCCCTACCCGATATCCTCCAGAAGGTCCGGGAGGCTGGCACGCATATCAACCAGGAGTTGAGTCATTACGGCGTTTCGGAAAACCGTGTCACCGAACAACTGGACTTTGCCCAAAAAGTAGAACTTCAGTTTACGGCCCGCCTCAGTGAAGTACGGGACACAGACACCACCCAGGCCATTCTCGACCTGACCCAAAGCGGCCAGCATCTCCAGGCGGCGATCGCGGCCCGCGGTCAGATTCCCCGGTCTACCCTCTTCGACATTCTGGGCTGATAAGGGCAGCGTTCGGATCGAGGCGGACGGCTTGGCCCCAAAATTGCCAATCCTTAACCGGAGGCCTTCTTGTCTGGCAACCGCAAACTCTCACAGCAGGAAATTGATGCCGTCTTCGCAAAACTTCATGGCGAAGAACGGCCCAATGCGCCCCAGGCGGTGCCGTTCGACTTCCGGCGCCCTGACCGCATTTCGAAATCACAACTGCGTTCCATCCATGTCTTGC
>JBDTVB010000311.1:0-3591 GCA_040007415.1 Anaerolineaceae bacterium | reverse complement strand
CGTCGCTGCCTGCGACTTCGTCATCGCCAGCGAACGTGCCGAGTTCGGCTTCCCGGAAGTACGCATCGGGGTACCCACGATCCAGGGTGCGGTGCGCATGCCGCAGAAGGTCGGCTGGCAGAATGCCATGGAGCTGCTGCTCATCGGTGAGCGCGTGAACGCCGCTCGGGCGAAGGAAATGGGGCTCGTTGGCAAGGTTGTGCCGCACGAAAACCTGATGGACGAAGCCAGAGCACTGGCCGCAAGACTCTGTCAGTCCGCCCCGCTCGCCGTCCGCGCGACCAAGGAGGTGGCCTGGCGGGGCCAGCAGATGCCGTTCGTGGAAGCGATCCGCTTCGGCGAAACCATGCGTCGCGTTGCCGGTGCCACCGATGACGCAAAAGAGGGCATGGCCGCCGCCCGCGAGAAGCGCGCTCCAGAGTGGAAGGCGAAGTGACCGGTCCCGCTTCCTGCTAACCGCCGTAGCTGACCGAGAGGCCGGCGCGGGCATCCGACTGGATTCCGTACTGAGGGATCGGGTAGCGCAGTCCGTTGCCGGCCAGCCGCTTCATCCCCGCAATGGCGCGAGGGAGGTACTTCGGCGGCATCGCCATCAGCAGTTCGTCGTCCAGCACACCCCCGTACCGCCGCTCCGCAAAGCAGGGGATAGCGAGGCTCGGCTCGCCGGTCTTCAACGCGCGGCCCCACGAATCCGCGCAGGCCGATTCGCCGACCACGCTCCATTCGAACTTCTTGTAGCCCGACCATTGGAGGCCGTTGATCAGGATGATCATCTGGCCCGGCGTCGCGTAGATCAGGCAGACGTCTGGTGGGTCAAGCCGTCCAGAGGTCAGCGGCGAGACGGCCATCGCCTCGAAGTTGCCGTAAGGCACGCAATCCATTGCTGCCTGGTGGTCCGCCGAATCCTCAATCGTTTCGAACCACACGCCAGCCATGTTCTTGCCGGAGAGCCACTTGTCATCCCGCGGGTGTAGCCCGATGACCGCGCCGCACTGGGCGCCAACGAGGTCCTCGTTGGTGATGCCCACCGTCCAGCCGAGCCGCGCCGCCTGGGCCACGATCTGGTCGGTCGTATGGATGGCACCGGGGCGGCGAATCTTGGGAATCGCCTCCATCTCAGCCGCGGTCGCAAACATCTTCATGCCAATTGGGGTTGTCTTCAGCCTCAACAACTGGTTGAGTTCGCCAACTAGCGTTGCCCAGTCGTAGGTGACTGGCTCTTCAGTAGGGATGGATTCGAGATCGATCGTTGTCATGCGGGGAGGGTAGACTCGCCAGGGCAGTTCGCCAAGTGTCTCCCTGTCCCGTGTGGTCAGGGCTTGATTGGGCGGCGCGACCATTCTTCCAACGTTGACCAGGCCAGCTTGTTTCCGCCGTCGCTCTTGCGCAGGCCGATGTCCTTGAAGACCGAGGCAGCACCCGTGCTCGCGAACGCGGGATCCAGGGCGGCGAACCAGACGGCCATGCTGAATCCCAGCTTGTTCGCCTCTTCCAGGATGCGCGCGAGGTACGCCTGCTGGTCTTCCTCAGTGCCCACGTTGACCTGCCCATCAACCGGCGCTGAGGGATAGCCGGTTTCGGAGATCAGGATTTCGCCGTCCCAGTGGCTCTTCAGCTGCGAGTAGTAGTCCACGCGAAGATCGGCAGCAGTGCGGATGCCGCTCAGGAACGGGTAGCTGCTGATCGCGAGTGCGTCCATCTTCGTGCGGAAGCGGTCGATCACCGACCAGTGCGGTGGGTGCACTTCTCCGAAGTTTCCTTCGAGGTCCTCGAGCTGGAACGTCGGGAAGACCTTGGTCCTGGGGTTCGCCGCCTTCGCCGTCTCGTAGGCCTCCTGGTAGAGCGAAACGAAGGCGTCGAACTGCTTTGGATTGCGCTCGAACGTCATGTTCACTTCGACGCCCAGCGCCAGGTAGTCCGGGGCGTAGTTCTTCACCACGTAGGCGGTGTAGGCGATGAATGCCTGGCGCAGCCCGGGGTCCAGGAAGCCGAGTTCTGGGTCTACGCTCGGCGGAAGGTTCGCAAGCCGGCTGCGTTGCACCACGCCATCAGTGGGGTCGATCGCGTAGAAACGTTTCAGCCCCTTGTACTGGTTCAGGAGCTCCGTCTCGAGACGGGTGGTGTCGGCTGTCGTCTTCGAAACGGAGCCCTCGGGCAGGAAGTCTTCCCAGGGCGGCGTGCGCTGAATAAGGACCACGTCCGCGTACTGCGCCGCCGTTGCGAAGGCACCGATGTAGGCGTCGCTCGTGCGCTCTGGCGGCAGCGTGCTGAACCCGAGGCGCAGCGTCCGCGGCTCGCCCACAGGCTCGGCGCGCGTGACAGTTGGGCCAGGGCCGCTGGCCTGCGGGGTACCTTCCGCGTTCTTGGTCACCTTCGCGCTGCCACAGGCCACTCCCAGGAGGACGAGTGCGAGGAGCGGCAGCACTGCTACAATCGCAATCGCGGGGTGGTGCCGGGATCGGTTGGGAGTAGCCATGCGGCGTTTATTCCTCGGGGCTTTGGTGCTGGGGATTCTCATTGGCGGCGTTGTCTCCGGAGTCCGCGCGTTTACGCGAGGCGGGTCCGAGCCGGTTGGCGGCGCGGGCGCGCCCGCTGAAGTAGGTTCGGCGCGGGCCACCATAGAAGCGTTCGCCAGGGCCTGGAACAGCGAGAACTTCCAGGCGCTTTACCTCTTGTTGGACCCTGATTCGCAGCGCGGAACTACCCTTGAACAGTTCACAACTGCGTATGGCTCTTTCGCGAGCGAAATGACCAGCACTGAGTTGCGCGCGACCGCCGGAACCGTCCAGGGAACGCAGGCAACCCTCCTGGTGAAGCTGACTACAGCCTATTTCGGGCAGTTCGAATACACCACCATCCTTAACCTGACCAGGTCTCCTACCGCCTGGCTTGTTCACTGGGACACCTCGGCCGTCCACCCGGACTTGAAGGACGGCCGGACCTTCAAGAGCACGATTCAACGCCCCGTCCGTGGCACGATCTTCGATCGCACCGGGACGCCTCTCGCTATCACCAGGGACGTTCGCTTCCTTGGACTCAACCGCGCGGTGGTGACGGACAAGGCAGCTCTCACGACTGCCCTCGTGGACTTCGGCTTCACGCGCGAGCAGGTGGATGCCGCCTTCAACAGTGGCGCTGGCGCCACCCAGCGCGTGCAGGTGGGCGTCGTCCCGGATGACAAAGCCGACCTCGCAGCAACCGTGTTGCGTCCGATCTCGGGCGTCCTGCTCTACTTCGAATCGCGGCGTGTGCATCCCCTGGGGGCGGCCGCCGCACACGTCGTCGGGTACACGCGTGAGTTGACGGCAGAAGAGCTCGCAACAACGCCGGGTGTAGGTCTCCGCCCTGGGGACCGTGTCGGCGCAACGGGCCTTGAATCGAGCCAGGAGCAGCGGCTTGCCGGGAAGATCGGCAGCGAACTTCGCCTGGTCGACGCGGATGGCACCGCGTTGAAGACGGTAGTCAGCCAGAACTACGTGGCCGGCCAAGAGGTCCGCACCACCCTGGATGCGAAGGTCCTGCAAGCGGCAGCAGCGCGGCTCGGCAGCCGCGCCGGTGCCGCAGTGGTTATCGACCCTCGTACCAACGCTC
>JBDTVB010000310.1:0-3600 GCA_040007415.1 Anaerolineaceae bacterium | reverse complement strand
TCGTCACTGCGTGGTGGAATCCGGATGGCAGCAACTACGACCTGTACCTGTGGGACGCATTCACTCCCGCGTCCGCAGGGGACATCGGCACGATTGAGTGGCGTGGCAGCTACGGCGCGAGTGGTTCGCCGATCAACTTCACCGTCGCGATCTATGCGTCCATTCCTGCAGGGTCGCAGCCCGATGTCTCGCATCCCCCGCTCGTTGAGTACGAAATCGGCGACAACGCCGGCGAGACATACGCGGGCCTCTGGGGTGGCGTGGTGATGTACGACTACAGCTTCACCATGCCGACGACGTTTCCCGCGCAGGCGGGAGTCAAGTACTGGCTGCAGATCGAGGCCTGGCAATCGGGCTTCCCGGACTGGGCAGTCGCCGCCGGACTGGGGGGGGATGGCACTCATTTCCTCTGCGAGCACAACAACATCGTCGTCGGAGATGCGGCATCCACCGGGGACGTGGTGATGGACGCCGGCGTCCCCACTGGCTGCTGGTTCACGTCGCGCACGGGCGACGTCGCCTTCAGCCTGCTCTCCACGGACGCCACCGACGTGGGCGACCCCGCGGGCCTGGCCGAGTTCGCCCTGGGCGGCGTCCTGCCGAACCCGTCGCGCGGCGACCGGCTGGAGGTGACGTTCACCCTGCCCGATGCAGCACCGGCCACGCTCGCGCTCTTCGACGTGGGCGGACGGCGCGTCGCCCTCGCGGACGTCGGTGCCCTGGGTGCGGGGAAGCATGTCGTGGACCTCGCGCGGCGTGCACCCATCAGGTCCGGCATCTACTTCGTCCGGCTCAGCCGCGGCGGGCAGGAAGCGGCAAGCAGGGCCGCCATCGTTCGGTAGGATCCCTCGCCCTCGCGGCGGCGATGAGCGGGTTTCGATTCCACAGCCGGGCCGGTTTGTGACGGCTTGATTCGTCTGCAGGCACGGATGGCTCTGCGTGAGCTTCCCCGTCAAAGGGACAGCTGAAACTGCACTCTTACGACTCGCTCGAGCCAAGCAGCCTGCACCCGCCCCCCCTGCCCCAACAAGAACGAAAACCGGGCCAGCTTTCGCCGACCCGGTTCGCAGACAGCCACATTTGGCTCGGCGCGTTGGTCAGTCTGCGAACCGATCCTGGTCTCAAGAAGTGGCCGTATTCCGCATCCTTCACGACCCAGCGGGCTCGAAACCAGCCAATCAGCGGTACATGCTCTTGAGCCCGCCCCAGCTCGAAGGTTGCGCCGGGGTGGGTGCACAGCCAAGTCCTGACAACTGGATCATGTACTGATTGTCGCAGGGGATGCGGCTGCGTTCATCGGTCCGAAGTCTCACCCAATACCGCCCTGCGCCCAGCATGTTGTCGAAGGCGATCCCATGATAAATCCGTTGAGAGTCGACAAGTTCCCCCGGCAACGCGCCGTTCACCAGCCGAAACAATTCATAAAGCAGGGTAGCTCGTCCCCCACTCACCGTGATCGTCACTCGCGACGCGGCGGACAGCTCGAATTCATACGTGTCCACATCGTAAGTAGGCCAGTTCCCCATCGTGCCGCACACGGTGACATCCGCCCCGGTGCAGGGAACGTGGGTTGCGTGGCAGGGGACCCCAATGCATCCCCCGTTGAAGTCATCGACGTATCCCGGGGCGCAGGAGTTCTCGCCTTCCTGAATGGCACCGGCCGGACACCGCAAATAGACAGGCTGACACGCCTCCGTGCACTCATCGATCGAAAGGATGTACGCTCCACAATCCAGGGCGGGACCCTCTTTGTCGATCACGACGTAATAGGTCAGGCCGCCGATGAGGTGGAGCTGGGACAGATATCCGCCGTGGTGACAATAGTTCGGGGCGCAGGCGACGATCGTGCGCGCGCCGTCATAGACCATGAAGGTTCCATCGAAGGACGATCCGCATGTGGAGATCGTGACCGTCATGTCATGGTCGGGATCGTAGCGATAGACGACGTCGGATGCGCCTGAAGGATAGTTCGAGCAGACAATGAGGTTGTCGTCCCCGAAGCCGCACGTGGAGCCTGAAGACAGGAAGGGAAGCGCATTGACGGGAAAGGGGTCCTCGAACGAGTCCCCGGGGACAACCGCCCGGACCTCACCCGCGAACACGCATGGGACCGCGATGGCCATGACGAGCCAAGCCACTGCCTGGCCCGGCACTCGCGGCTGAAGTCTCATGGTCTCAATTTCCAGTCGTGAAGGATGGGTGGAAAGCGCGATCTGGCATGGGCAGAGACTATCGCGCAGCGAAGGACAACGGTCACTCCTTATCTTTCCGGAACTGCGCGATCTCTCGTGGCAGGCACCAACCCGTCCTGGAGGGGCCCGGGCTCGAAACTGATGGCTCCGGGCGCTGGTCGCCACACCTGGCCGCAGGAACCACGAATCAGCCGGTGCAGATTTGCGTGGAGGCATCCGGTCCGCGCGCCGAAGACCACGGAATGATCTCCTTCGTCATTCCGGCACACAACGAAGAGAGACTGCTCGCTCGCACACTCCGATCGTTGCACGCCGCCGTCGGAGCGTGCGGCGAACCTTTCGAGATCATCGTTGTCGATGATTCCTCGACGGATCGGACGGCGGCGATCGCGGTGGAGCATGGGGCACGAGTGATCCGTGTCGCGAACCGCCAGATCTCGGCCACACGCAATTCCGGCGCGCGCAAAGCACGCGGGCGATTCATCTTCTTCGTCGATGCCGACACGTTGGTCGATGCTGCAGTCGTTGGCGCTGCCCTCGAGGCCCTGCGCGTCGGGGCCATCGGTGGCGGATGCCACGTTCGCTTCGACGGGCGCCTGCCTTTGTCACCGCCGATGCTAGAAGTCCCCTGACCGCCAAGAAGTGAAGTCCTCCGAACGCCGAAGCCTTTGTACCTTCGCAGTGGCTACCAACCACACGGAGGTACGCATGCTGCGCAAGGAGGACTTCGTGACCATCCAAGCACGAGCCAAGGCGGGCGTCTACCAGAAGGACATCGCCGCGGAACTGGACATCCACCCCAAGACGGTGAGCCGGGCACTGAAGCGAGGTTCGGCGCCGAAGGGCGCACGCCAGCGCGGCTTCGTGAAGCTCGAGCCGCACCTGCCGACCGTGGACCGCCTGCTGGGCGAAGGGGTGTGGAACGCCGCGGTGGTGCTGCGCGTCCTCCAGGAGGAGGGCTACACCGGCGGAGCGAGCCAGCTCAAGCGCTACATCCAGCCACGACGGGTCCTGCGGGCGAGCCGGACCACGGTGCGCTTCGAGACCGAGCCCGGCCGGCAGTTGCAGAGCGACTGGGGCCAGCAGGTGACGCAGCTCGCCGGCGTCGAGACTGTGGTCCACTTCATCGTCAACACGCTGGGCTACTCGCGACGGATGCACGTCTGGGCCACCGACAGCGAGGATGCCGAACACACCTACGAGGGCCTGATCCGGACCTTCGAGTACCTGGGCGGCGTGACGCGCGAGGTGCTGGTGGACAACCAGAAGTGCGCCGTGATCGATCACCGAGCGGGCGAGAAGCCGCGCTTCAACGCGCGCTTCGTCGACCTGGCGGGTCTCTACGGCTTCGCCCCCCGGGCCTGCAAGCCGGCGCGCCCGCGCACCAAGGGCAAGGACGAGCGCATGG
>JBDTVB010000309.1:0-3606 GCA_040007415.1 Anaerolineaceae bacterium | reverse complement strand
CCTTCGAAGCAGATCTCAGCGAGGTAATCCACGCTGTTCTTGCCCGCAGGCAGGGGCGGCTCCGGGAGCAGTTGGCGGTCGAACTTGAGCTCCAGTTCGCAAGCATCTGCAACCTTTGCCGTGTTCGAAAGGAACTCGGGGTTGTCCGGGAAAAGCTGGGCCATTTCCGCTTCGCTCTTCACGTGGTAGCCGGTGCCCTCGATTTTGAAGCGATCCTGCTGGTCGACCGTGGCATTCGTACCGATGCAGAGCAGCACGTCGTGCGCTTCGTGTTCTTCTGGCAGGGTGTAGTGGCTGTCGTTGGTGGCCACCACGGGGATACCCATCTCCCGCCCGATGCCCGCGATGACCGGGTTGAAGCGAGAAAACTTTTCATCGCCGTGATCCTGGACCTCCAGGTAGTAGTGGCCATCGAAGACTTCGCGGTAGTACTTGGCGACGGCCATCGCGCCTTCGCGGTCCTGCTGCTGGATGTGGCGGTGAAATTCCGAGGACGGGCAGCCGCTGAGCACCGTGATCCCGGCGCTGTGTTGCTCCATGAGCTCACGGTCAATGCGCGGCTTGTAGTAGTAGCCTTCGAGATTGGCTTTCGTGACCAGGGCGATGAGGTTTTTGTAGCCGGTCATGTCCCGGGCAAGCATGATCAGGTGGTAGGGGCTGGCATCGGCGCGCTCTTTGCTGTGGCGGCTGCCGGGGGCCACGTAGGCCTCGACGCCGATAATCGGCTTGATCCCACGGGAGGTCGCTTCGCGGTAGAAGTCGATCGTCCCGTACATCGCGCCGTGGTCCGTCATGGCGACCGATTCCATACCAAGATCCTTCACTCGATCCATGAGCGGCGCCATCTTGCTCATGCCATCAAGGAGGGAAAACTCGGTGTGGGTGTGTAGCTGAGTGAACATATGTTTGGGAAGGTGATGCTACCACCGGGCCGGGCACGGGGGTAGGCCGTTACGTCACGCGAGGGCAAACATCGGCGATTCGCATGAACCACCGGCGACTGTAGGCATGACGCTGTTTCGGACACAAAGACCAGTGCATCGAGCAAGCGTTATGCCGGCGTCAACATATTGACCGGCGGCGTACCCTCATTGCGCGGGCACCGCCCTTTGAGAGCGCCGCAAGGAGTAGAAGCATGGCCCTCGGCGGATACGCGGGACGCGTTGCCCACGTTGATCTTTCGTCCGGAACAATCGAGTACAAGCCCATCCCGGAAGAGTGGGCACGCAAGTACATCGGAGCGCGCGGACTTGGCGTGCGGTACGTGTTTGAAGCGGGCCCGCTGGTGGACCCGCTCGGGCCGGAGAACCTGCTCTGCTTCATGAACGGCCCACTTACGGGCTCGGAAGCGACGATGAGCGGCCGGCTCGCGGTGGTGACGAAGAGCCCTCTGACGGGCACGGTGACTGATAGCCACCAGGGCGGATGGACGGCGGCACGGCTACGCTGGGCGGGGTTTGACGGCCTCATCTTCTCGGGCATCTCGCCGAAGCCGGTGTACGCCTACATCGAAAACAACCCACTCGAACTGCGCGACGCTTCGGACCTCTGGGGTAAGGGCATCCACGAGACGATCAAGGTCCTCCAGGCCCGCTACGGCGCGACCGACCTGAGCATCAATGCGATCGGGCCGGCCGGCGAGAACAAGGTCGCCTTCGCAGCCTGGTTGAACGAAAACGACCGTGCTTGCGGGCGTGGCGGAACGGGCTGCGTGGGCGGAGCGAAGATGCTCAAGGCGATCGTGGTCAAGGCGGACAAGACTCACCAGCCAAAGGCCGCGGACCGCGACGCATGGCGGACAGCGCATCGCAACGCTCTCGGCAAGATCATGGACGAATCGACGATCACCTCGCCCAAGAAGGGGGGGCTTTCGCTCTACGGCACAAACATGCTGATGAACGTCTCCAACACGATCGGCGCCCTGGGTGCGCGGAACAGCCAGGAAACGAACTTCGGCGACGGCGCGGAAAAGTTGGGCGGAGAGTACGTCAAGGAGCACTACCTTATTCACGACCCGACCTGCCACGCGTGCCCCGTCGCCTGCAAGAAGGAAGTCGAAGTAACGAGCGGCGACTACAAAGTGAAGATGGAATCGGTGGAGTACGAACCGGCATGGTCGCTTGGGGCGAACTGCGGGAACGACGACATTGAGTCTGTGGCGTACATGATCGATATCGCGAACGACCTCGGTTACGACGCGATTGAAGTCGGGCAGGCGATCTCGGCCCTGATGGAAGCGACGCAGCGCGAATACATCCCGGCACGCGAAGGGATGCAGTGGGCGGACAAGCCAGCGATGGTGGAGTTCTGCCGCGACATCGCCTACCGGCGCGGGCGCGCCGCGGCGTTCGCCGATGGCATTGACCCATTCGCCAAGCGCATCGGCCACCCGGAACTGGCGATGACGGTAAAGGGCCAGGCCACGCCAGCCTACGATCCGCGCGGACTGAAGGGCATGGGGCTGGGCTACGCCACGTCAAACCGTGGCGCCTGTCACCTACGCGGCTACAGCCCGGCCAGCGAACTCGGCGTCATCGGCCTGAAGACTGACCCTTTGGACTGGGAAGGCAAGGGCTTCCTGCTGAAACTGCTGCAGGACCTGCACGCCTTCAGCGATAGCCTCGACCTCTGCAAGTTCAGTGCCTTCGCTGAGGGCGCGGAAGAGTACGCCGAGCAGTATCGCGTGATGACTGGCATCGAAAACTTCAGCGTAGATGACGTGCTGACCACCGGCGAACGCATCTACAACCTCGAACGGCACTACAACAACCTCGCCGGCTTTGGCGCCGGTTCGGATACGTTGCCCGTGCGGTTCACCAGCGAACCCTCGAAGTCCAAGGGTTCCGAGGGTCATGTTTGCGAGCTCGATAAGATGCTCGCCGACTATTACAGCCTCCGCGGCTGGGACAATGGCGTTGTTTCCGAGGCGAAGCTCAAGGAGCTGCAGGTCGTCTAAATCGGCTCCGCCACCATGAGTGAAAGAGGGCTGCGACCGATGCCGGTGCGGCCCTTTTTCGAGTCCGCACCTGCGTCCAGTGGCGAGCGGGGAAAGGGGGACGAACGGCCCTTCAGAAGGGACCGATGGTCTCAAGACAATACCCCTGAGGGGTATACACTTGGGCTATCAGCCAACCGCCCCTCAGGGGCAAAGGCTCGGAGGCGCAATCATGACAGGCACCCCGTCAGCACAAGTTCACACCTCCCACCTACCGGCGCACCTGCCCTCCGGCGGGAAGTTGAGGGTCTACGCGCGAGCAGTGACCGATGTGTGCCTGCTGCTCGCATGGCTGCCCGCAACCTTCACGGGGATCATCCTTTGGGAACCGCTTGGTATCGTCCCGGAGGGCCCAGGTAAGGGCGAGCGGATCATGCTTTGGGGCCTCACGACCGGGCAATGGGGCGATATCCACTGGTGGATCAGCGCAGTCGCAGTGAGCTTGACGCTCGCCCACATTGCACTGGACTGGCGGATGTTCAAGGGCGCGATGAAGTACCTGTTCCACCGTCATCCCACGCACCAAGACCAGTAGCAGAGCCTTTCAACAACAAAGAGGAGGCGCACCCATGGGCTGGATTTCGCCGAGGCGACTGTTAATCCTGAACCTG